>NZ_NFJG01000038.1:0-32811 GCF_002159755.1 Bacteroides sp. An269 | reverse complement strand
ATCTGACGAAGAACAGGAGCGAAAAAGACCAAAAAATCGCCCAAAGCACACACGAAAACGTATACATCAAGCCAAGAAAAACTTTTTGGAGAAATTCAAAACAGCTTCTTAATTGTCTGATGAAATTTCGTAGGCATTCGAACCAATGCTTGCTGATTGCCGTTTTTCTAGATAGTATCATAGCAAGGCGCAGTTGGCTGCGGAAGCCCGCGGATATGGGTGCGTCGGCACATACATATAAGTCCATCCGTTGTAAGATTATTAATCTTCAGGCTGCAAGATTATTAATCTTACAAGCGGAAGATTAATAATCTTACACCAGGCGAAGTTATCTGCGGCTGTTCCATTTTGCCGTTTCAGTTATCTTTGTGGATTGTGGCAGTCAACTGGAATGACTTGTGAATATATCTTCGTCCTCAAATGAATATATACATGAGATCTAAATATTTATTTAACCTTTTTACACAATTTTATATCTACGGGAAAGGGATGATTCTTCTCTTGGGACATAGAATCCTGAAAGTCATTGTATAATGATCCGTATTGTCATCTTTGGAGTTTGTGACGGATGTTCTCCGGCTGGGTAAGCTCTATGCCTTTCTCTCTGACTAATCAGTTTGCGGAAAAGAAAGGAGAAAATTTTATCGTTATCAGAATTTTATGCAAAAACAGTTTGTGTATTAAAAAGTTATTTGTAATTTTGCAGCCCGAAATGTATAGTTTCGGCTTGATATAGGAAAACAAAATAAATATAACAATATAAATAATTAAAAATCAAACAAAATGCCTACTATTCAACAGTTAGTAAGAAAAGGAAGAAAGGTTTTGGTTGAGAAGAGTAAATCTCCGGCACTTGACTCATGTCCGCAAAGACGTGGTGTATGTGTGCGTGTTTACACTACAACTCCGAAGAAACCGAATTCTGCAATGCGTAAAGTTGCTCGTGTGCGTCTGACAAACTCTAAGGAAGTGAACTCTTATATTCCGGGAGAAGGCCACAACTTGCAGGAACACTCTATTGTATTGGTACGTGGCGGTCGTGTGAAAGACCTTCCGGGTGTACGTTATCACATCGTTCGTGGCACATTGGATACGGCCGGCGTGGCAGGACGTACGCAAAGACGTTCTAAGTACGGTGCTAAACGTCCGAAACCGGGACAGGCAGCTCCGGCAGGAAAGGGTAAGAAGTAATATCTGCTGCGGGTATACAGAAAATTATTAATCCGTTTTGGTTTGCAGGAAAGCTTTAAGGTTGAGTAAATGTCTCGGAGGAGGCGTTGAAGAAAACAAAAGGTGCAGCCCCAAACTAAACATTATTATCAAAACAAAATGAGAAAAGCAAAACCTAAAAAACGTATCATTCTTCCGGATCCCGTATTCAACGATCCGAAGGTTTCTAAATTTGTAAACCACTTGATGTATGACGGTAAGAAGAATACTTCTTACGAAATCTTCTACAAAGCATTGGATGTGGTAGGAACAAAGCTTCCGGGCGAAGAAAAATCAGCATTGGAAGTGTGGAAAAAAGCATTGGACAATGTAACTCCTCAGTTGGAAGTGAAGTCTCGCCGTATTGGTGGTGCCACTTTCCAGGTTCCGACTGAGATCCGTCCCGAACGTAAGGAGTCTATTTCAATGAAAAACCTGATCGCTTTTGCACGTAAACGTGGTGGAAAATCGATGGCTGACAAATTGGCTGCTGAAATTCTGGATGCATATAACGAACAGGGCGGTGCTTTCAAGCGTAAGGAAGATATGCACCGTATGGCTGAAGCTAACCGTGCATTTGCTCACTTCAGATTCTAATCAAGTATAATTAATTTAAGAAGGAACAGAAAATGGCTAAACATGATTTGCATTTGACCCGTAACATTGGTATTATGGCTCACATCGATGCCGGTAAAACCACTACTTCAGAACGTATTCTGTTTTATACTGGTTTAACTCACAAAATCGGTGAAGTTCATGATGGCGCTGCTACGATGGACTGGATGGAACAGGAGCAGGAACGTGGTATCACGATTACCTCTGCTGCTACAACCACTTACTGGAATTATGCGGGCAACAAGTATAAGATCAACTTGATCGATACTCCGGGGCACGTGGACTTTACTGCTGAGGTAGAACGTTCGTTGCGTGTGCTGGACGGTGCTGTTGCTACTTATTGTGCCGTAGGTGGCGTTGAGCCGCAGTCGGAAACGGTATGGCGTCAGGCTGACAAGTACAATGTTCCCCGTATCGGTTATGTCAACAAAATGGACCGTTCGGGCGCGGACTTCTTCGAAGTGGTACGTCAGATGAAAGATGTATTGGGCGCTAATCCGTGTCCGGTAGTTGTTCCTATCGGTGCCGAAGAAAACTTCAAGGGATTGGTTGACTTGATCAAGATGAAAGCTATCTATTGGCATGATGAAACCATGGGTGCCGATTATGAGGTAGAGGATATCCCGGCAAACTTGGTTGACGAAGCGAATGAATGGCGCGATAAAATGCTGGAAAAAGTAGCTGAGTTCGACGAAGCTTTGATGGAAAAGTACTTCGATGATCCTTCTACGATTACGGAAGAAGAAATCCTGCGTGCTTTGCGTGCCGGAACTTTGAAGATGGAAATCGTGCCGATGTTGTGCGGTTCTTCGTTTAAGAATAAGGGCGTGCAGACATTGTTGGATTATGTATGTGCATTCTTGCCTTCTCCGTTGGATACTCCGAATATTGTGGGTACAAACCCCTCTACCGGAGCTGAAGAAGACCGTAAGCCGAGCGAAGATGAAAAAACTGCTGCTTTGGCATTTAAGATTGCTACCGACCCGTATGTAGGCCGTCTGACTTTCTTCCGTGTTTATTCTGGTAAGGTTGAGGCAGGTTCTTATATCTACAATTCTCGTTCTGGAAAGAAAGAACGTGTTTCGCGTCTGTTCCAGATGCATTCTAACAAGCAGAATCCGGTAGAGGTAATTAGTGCTGGTGATATTGGTGCTGGGGTAGGTTTCAAAGATATCCGCACCGGTGATACACTGTGTGACGAAACTGCTCCGATCGTATTGGAATCTATGGATTTCCCGGAACCGGTTATCGGTATTGCAGTAGAGCCGAAGACTCAGAAAGATTTGGACAAGCTGTCTAACGGTTTGGCTAAGCTGGCTGAAGAAGATCCGACCTTTACTGTACGCACAGACGAGCAGACCGGTCAGACCATCATCTCGGGTATGGGTGAGCTTCACTTGGATATCATCATCGACCGTTTGAAACGTGAATTCAAGGTTGAATGTAACCAAGGCCGTCCGCAGGTAAACTACAAGGAAGCTATCACAAAGACTGTGGAATTGCGTGAAGTGTATAAGAAGCAGTCGGGTGGTCGCGGTAAGTTTGCCGATATCATCGTTACCGTAGGACCGGTTGACGAAGACTGGACACAAGGTGGATTGCAGTTCATCGATGAGGTGAAAGGTGGTAATGTGCCTAAGGAATTCATTCCTTCTGTACAGAAAGGTTTCCAGACAGCTATGAAGAATGGTGTGTTGGCAGGATTCCCGCTCGACTCTTTGAAGGTTGTGCTGAAAGATGGTTCGTTCCACCCGGTAGACTCTGACCAGCTGTCATTCGAAATCTGTGCCATCCAGGCTTATAAGAACGCTTGCGTGAAGGCAGGTCCTGTATTGATGGAGCCGATTATGAAGCTGGAAGTCGTTACTCCGGAAGAAAATATGGGTGACGTAATCGGTGACTTGAACAAACGTCGTGGCCAGGTAGAAGGTATGGAGACAAGCCGTTCGGGTGCCCGTATCGTGAAGGCGATGGTTCCGCTGGCAGAAATGTTCGGCTATGTAACTGCCTTGCGTACGATTACTTCGGGTCGTGCAACCTCTTCAATGAGTTACGACCATCATGCTCAAGTATCTTCTTCTATCGCTAAGGCTGTTCTGGAAGAAGTGAAAGGCCGTACCGATTTGGTATAATCAAAAAAATAGCTTGAAGCCTATGGGGGTTAGCGAATGACTCTTAACCCTCATGCTTCATCTTATTGGATAATCATCTATTAATATAATAAAAGGAAAATGAGTCAGAAAATCAGAATTAAATTGAAATCTTACGATCACAACTTGGTAGACAAGTCTGCTGAGAAGATTGTAAAGACTGTAAAAGCTACAGGTGCTATTGTGAGCGGTCCGATTCCATTGCCTACTCATAAGCGTATCTTTACAGTAAACCGTTCGACTTTCGTTAATAAAAAGTCGCGTGAACAGTTCGAATTGTCTTCTTACAAGAGACTGATTGACATCTATAGCTCAACTGCCAAGACAGTGGATGCATTGATGAAATTGGAATTGCCGAGTGGAGTAGAAGTAGAAATTAAAGTTTAATGAATTAAAAATTAACTGAAATGCCAGGATTATTAGGAAAGAAAATCGGAATGACATCCGTTTTCAGTGCTGATGGTAAGAATGTACCATGCACTGTTATCGAAGCTGGTCCCTGTGTAGTTACTCAGATTAAGAGCGTAGAAAAAGATGGCTATGCAGCTGTTCAGTTGGGCTTCCAGGAAATGAAGGAAAAGCATACAACCAAACCGCTGATGGGTCACTTCAAAAAAGCAGGAGTAACTCCCAAGAGACACTTGGCCGAGTTCAAAGATTTCTCAGAAGAATTGAATTTAGGTGACACAATTACCGTAGAACTGTTCAATGATGCTCCGTATGTGGATATAATCGGAACATCGAAGGGTAAAGGTTTTCAAGGCGTCGTTAAACGTCATGGCTTCGGTGGTGTAGGTCAGACTACTCACGGTCAGCACAACCGTGCCCGCAAACCGGGTTCTATCGGTGCATGTTCTTATCCCGCAAAGGTGTTCAAAGGAATGCGCATGGGAGGTCAAATGGGTGGTGGTAGAGTTACTACTCACAACTTGCAAGTATTAAAAGTAATTCCTGAACATAACCTGCTGTTGATTAAGGGCTCTGTTCCAGGTTACAAAGGTTCAATCGTAATAATTGAGAAATAATGGAAGTTAATGTATTAAATATTAAAGGTGAAGATACCGGAAGAAAAGTTGTCTTGAATGACGCCATCTTCGGCATCACTCCGAATGACCACGCTATCTATTTGGCTGTAAAGCAGTACTTGGCTAATCAGCGTCAGGGTACTCACAAGTCAAAAGAAAGAAGTGAAATAAGTGGTTCTACTCGTAAATTGGGCCGTCAGAAAGGTGGCGGTGGTGCACGTCGCGGTGATATCAATTCTCCGCTGTTGGTTGGCGGTGCACGTGTGTTTGGTCCGAAACCTCGTGACTACAGCTTTAAGTTGAACAAGAAAGTGAAATCGTTGGCCCGTAAGTCTGCTTTGTCTTATAAGGCTCAGGCAAATAACATTGTTGTGGTGGAAGACTTCACATTTGAAGCTCCGAAGACAAAAGATTTCGTAAATGTTGTGAATAATCTTAAAGTAGCTGGTAAGAAGTTACTGATGGTTTTGCCGGAAGCAAATAAAAACGTATATTTGTCAGCTCGTAATTTAGAGCGTACAAATTTGGCGATTGCTTCTGCGCTGAATACTTATGTGGTATTGAACGCAGAAACTCTTGTTGTTACAGAGAATGCATTGAAAGCTATCGAGGAAACCTTAATTAAATAATTATAGGAGGCTGAAAGTAATATGGGAATGATTGTTAAACCGTTGGTTACAGAAAAAATGACGGCTATTACAGATAAGATGAACAACCGTTTCGGGTTCATCGTACGTCCGGAAGCCAACAAATTGGAAATTAAGAGTGAAATCGAAGCTTTGTATAACGTGACCGTGTTGGATGTAAACACGATGCGTTATCAAGGGAAAAACAAAACTCGTTATACAAAATCAGGCTTGATCAAAGGTCGCAAGAACGCTTTCAAGAAAGCAATTGTTACCTTGAAAGAAGGCGATACTATTGATTTTTATAGTAATATTTGATATAGAAGATGGCAGTACGTAAATTTAAGCCCACAACACCGGGGCAGAGACACAAAATTATTGGTACTTTTGAAGAGATTACTGCATCGGTACCAGAAAAATCTCTTGTGTATGGAAAGCGTTCTACGGGTGGTCGTAACAACGTAGGTAAGATGACAATGCGCTATATAGGTGGCGGTCATAAGAGAAAATATCGTATCATCGATTTCAAGAGAAACAAAGACGGTGTTCCGGCAGTTGTTAAAACTATTGAATACGATCCGAACCGTTCGGCTCGTATCGCTCTGTTGTTTTACGCTGACGGAGAAAAAAGATATATCATTGCTCCTAATGGATTGCAAGTAGGCAGCACATTGATGTCGGGAGCGGATGCGACGCCTGAGATTGGTAACGCGCTTCCGTTGGATAACATCCCTGTCGGTACTGTAATTCATAACATTGAATTGCGTCCGGGACAAGGAGCTGCACTGGTAAGATCGGCTGGTAATTTTGCTCAATTGACTTCTCGTGAGGGACGTTATTGTGTGGTTAAATTGCCTTCTGGCGAATTGAGACAAATCTTGGGTGCTTGCAAGGCTACTATTGGTAGTGTAGGTAACTCTGACCATGCGTTGGAGTCTTCTGGTAAGGCAGGCCGCTCTCGCTGGTTGGGACGTCGTCCGCACAACCGTGGTGTTGTTATGAACCCTGTTGATCACCCGATGGGTGGTGGTGAAGGACGTCAGTCTGGAGGTCATCCGAGATCACGCAAAGGTTTGTATGCTAAGGGCTTGAAGACAAGATCTCCGAAGAAACAGTCTTCTAAGTATATAATTGAAAGAAGAAAGTAATAACAACTGATTTTAACTGAGAAAATTATGAGTCGTTCATTAAAAAAAGGTCCATATATTAATGTAAAACTGGAAAAGAAAGTGCTTGCCATGAATGAAAGTGGCAAGAAGTCAGTTGTTAAGACGTGGGCCAGAGCTTCAATGATTTCGCCTGATTTCGTTGGGCATACTATTGCAGTTCATAACGGAAATAAATTTATTCCTGTTTATGTTACAGAAAACATGGTGGGACACAAGTTGGGTGAATTTGCCCCGACACGTACATTCCGTGGCCATGCTGGTAACAAGAAAAAATAAACGGACAGGAGCTTTTTGAAATAATAAAAAGTGAAGAATAATGGGAGCAAGAAAAAAAATATCGGCTGAGAAAAGAAAAGAAGCCCGTAAAACCATGTATTTTGCAAAATTGCAAAATGTGCCTACTTCTCCACGTAAGATGCGTCTGGTTGCAGATATGATTCGTGGAATGGAAGTAAATCGTGCACTTGGCGTTTTGAAGTTTTCTTCAAAAGCAGCAGCTGCAAAAGTTGAGAAATTGTTACGCTCTGCTATTGCAAACTGGGAAACGAAAAACGAGCGCAAGGCTGAAGACGGCGAATTGTATGTGACTAAGATTTTTGTTGATGAAGGAGTTACTCTGAAAAGAATGAGACCGGCTCCGCAGGGTAGAGGTTACAGAATTCGCAAACGTTCTAATCATGTGACTCTGTTTGTTGATGCTAAAAATACTAATGATAAAAATTAAACGTAGATGGGACAGAAAGTTAATCCGATAAGCAACCGTTTAGGAATTATCAGAGGATGGGATTCTAATTGGTACGGTGGCAAGAATTATGGTGATGCTTTGCTGGAAGACAGCAAAATTCGTAAATATCTGAATGCCAGACTTGCAAAAGCCAGCGTTTCTAGAATCGTAATCGAACGTACTCTGAAATTGGTGACAATTACTGTATGTACTGCTCGTCCGGGTATTATCATTGGTAAAGGTGGTCAGGAAGTTGACAAGTTGAAAGAGGAGTTGAAGAAGATCACCGATAAAGATATCCAAATCAATATCTTCGAAGTAAAGCGTCCCGAACTTGATGCTGTTATCGTTGCAAACAACATCGCTCGCCAGGTAGAGGGTAAAATCGCTTACCGCCGTGCTATTAAGATGGCTATTGCCAATACGATGCGCATGGGTGCTGAAGGTATTAAGGTTTTGATTTCTGGTCGTTTGAATGGCGCAGAAATGGCGCGTTCTGAAATGTATAAGGAAGGTCGTACACCGTTGCATACTTTCCGTGCAGACATTGATTACTGTCAGGCTGAAGCATTGACAAAGGTCGGTTTGCTGGGCATTAAGGTATGGATTTGCCGGGGTGAGGTTTATGGAAAACGTGAGTTGGCTCCTAACTTTACACAGGCAAAAGAAAACGGCCGTGGCGGAAACGGAAATAACAGTGGCAAGAATTTCCGCAGAAAGAAAAATAACAATCGCTAACGAATTTGAATTTTAGGAATTATGTTACAACCGAAAAAGACAAAATTCAGAAGACAGCAGAAGGGCAGCGCCAAAGGTAATGCACAGCGTGGTCATCAGTTGGCATTTGGTTCTTTTGGAATCAAATCTTTGCAGACCAAATGGATTACGGGTCGTCAGATTGAAGCAGCTCGTATTGCTGTAACTAGATATATGCAACGTCAGGGTCAGATTTGGATCCGCATTTTCCCGGACAAACCGATTACTCGTAAGCCTGCTGACGTACGTATGGGTAAAGGTAAAGGTAATCCGGAAGGATTTGTTGCTCCTGTAACTCCGGGTCGTATCCTGATTGAAGTGGAAGGAGTATCTTTTGATGTAGCTAAAGAAGCTTTGCGCCTGGCGGCACAAAAACTTCCTGTGACTACTAAGTTTATTGTTAGACGTGATTACGACGCAAGTCAAAATGCTTAATTGAGATATGAAGATTGCAGAAATTAGAGAAATACCGACCAGTGAATTGGCTGAAAGAATTCAGACAGAAGTGGCTAATTATAACCAAATGGTGTTGAATCATTCAATCTCTCCGTTGGAAAATACTGCACAAATCAGAACTTTGCGTAGAACGATTGCACGGATGAAGACAGAATTGCGTCAGAGAGAACTCAACAACAAATAACAAGGTCTTATTATGGAAGTAAGAAATTTAAGAAAAGAAAGAACTGGTGTTGTGGTTAGCAACAAGATGGATAAGACTGTTACTGTTGCTGCCAAATTTAAGGAGAAACACCCGATTTATGGTAAGTTCGTTTCGAAGACGAAAAAATATCATGCTCATGACGAAAAGAATGAATGTGCTGTAGGTGATACTGTACGCATCATGGAAACTCGTCCTTTGAGTAAGACTAAGAGATGGAGAGTGGTTGAAATAATTGAAAAAGCGAAGTAATTATGATACAAACAGAATCCAGACTTACAGTATGTGATAACAGTGGCGCAAAAGAAGCTCTTTGCATTCGTGTATTGGGCGGAACGAGAAGACGCTATGCTTCTGTAGGAGATGTGATTGTCGTTTCTGTAAAGAGCGTAATCCCATCAAGTGATATTAAGAAAGGTGCAGTATCTAAGGCTTTGGTCGTACGTACTAAGAAAGAAATCCGTCGTGCTGATGGTTCTTATATTCGTTTTGATGACAATGCATGTGTGTTGCTGAACAATGCGGGCGAAATTAGAGGTAGTCGTATCTTTGGACCGGTAGCGAGAGAATTGCGTAGTGTGAATATGAAAGTGGTTTCACTTGCACCTGAAGTACTTTAATTTTGTTAAAAAGTTAAGTCGTAATGAGTAAGTTACATATTAAGAAAGGCGATACAGTTTACGTAAACTCTGGTGAAGACAAGGGTAAAACTGGACGTGTGTTGAAAGTTCTTGTAAAAGAGGGACGTGCAGTGGTTGAGGGTATCAACATGGTATCCAAGAGTACTAAACCGAATGCAAAGAATCCGCAGGGAGGTATTGTGAAACAGGAAGCTCCGATTCACATCTCTAACCTGAATCCGGTTGACCCGAAGACAGGTAAACCGACACGTATTGGTAGAAGAGAAAGTTCTGATGGAAGAACATTTGTTCGTTATGCTAAAAAATCGGGAGAGGAGATTAAATAATGGGTAATACTGCTAGCCTTAAGAAAGAATATGCAGAGCGTATCGCTCCTGCATTGAAGAATCAATTCAAGTATTCTTCGACTATGCAAATTCCTGTACTCAAGAAGATTGTAATCAATCAGGGCTTGGGTATGGCTGTTGCTGATAAGAAAATAATTGATGTTGCCATCAATGAGTTGACTGCTATTACAGGACAGAAAGCAGTGGCAACTGTATCACGCAAAGATATCGCAAACTTCAAATTGCGTAAAAAAATGCCGATTGGTGTGATGGTGACTTTGCGTCGTGAGAGAATGTATGAGTTCCTTGAAAAACTTGTGCGTGTGGCTTTGCCGCGTATCCGTGACTTCAAAGGTATTGAAAGTAAGTTTGACGGTCGTGGTAACTATACCTTGGGTATTCAGGAGCAAATCATTTTCCCGGAAATCAATATCGATAGCATTGCCAAGATTATGGGTATGAATATCACTTTCGTGACTTCTGCTCAGACTGATGAAGAAGGTTATGCATTGTTGAAAGAATTCGGTTTACCGTTTAAAAACGCTAAAAAAGACTGATTAGATATGGCAAAAGAATCAATGAAAGCTCGTGAAGTAAAAAGAGCGAAGCTGGTAGCCAAATATGCAGAAAAACGTGCTGCACTGAAAAAAATTGTCAATTCAGGTGATCCTGTTGCAGCGTTTGAGGCGGCACAGAAATTGCAAAGCCTCCCTAAGAATGCAAATCCGATTCGTTTACACAATCGTTGCAAGCTGACAGGTCGTCCTAGAGGTTACATGCGTCAGTTCGGTATTTCACGTATCCAATTCCGTGAAATGGCATCCAGTGGTTTAATACCGGGTGTAAAGAAGGCAAGTTGGTAATTAGTGTTTATTATTAAATATTGTCAGGGTAGTCCTGATTAATTTAACAATTAGTTTTATGACAGATCCAATCGCAGATTATCTCACAAGGTTGAGAAATGCAATTAGTGCAAAGCACAGAGTGGTGGAAGTACCTGCTTCAAATCTGAAAAAGGAGATTACAAAAATCCTGTTTGACAAAGGTTACATCCTGAATTACAAATTTGTGGAAGATGGTCCTCAAGGTACTATTAAGGTAGCTTTGAAGTATGATGCCGTAAATAAGGTTAATGCTATCAAGAAGCTTGTAAGAGTATCCACTCCAGGTTTGCGTAAGTATACTGGCTATAAGGACATGCCGAGAGTTATTAATGGATTAGGTATTGCTATTATATCTACTTCCAAAGGTGTAATGACAGATAAGGAAGCTTCAGTGTTGAAAATTGGCGGTGAAGTTCTTTGTTATGTATATTAATGGAGGGTAAGCTATGTCAAGAATAGGTAAATTGCCAGTTGTTATCCCTGCCGGAGTTACTGTAACTCTGAAGGATAATGTAGTTAGTGTAAAAGGTCCTAAAGGTGAGTTGAGTCAGTATGTCAATCCCGCTATTGAGGTGACGATTGCAGACGGACATGTGGAGTTGAAAGAAAATGAAAACGCAATGCTTGACGATCTGAAACAACGTCATGCATATCATGGCTTGTATCGTGCATTGGTGCACAATATGGTTGTGGGTGTTTCTGAAGGATATAAGAAGGAATTGGAATTGGTCGGTGTAGGTTACCGTGCGTCAAACAATGGTAATATCATTGACCTCGCTTTAGGATATACGCATAATATCTTTATACAGTTGCCTCCTGAAATTAAGGTGGAAACTAAGTCTGAGAGAAATAAGAACCCTCTTATTATATTGGAATCTTGTGACAAGCAGCTGCTTGGTCAGGTGTGTGCAAAAATACGTTCTTTCCGTAAGCCTGAACCTTATAAAGGAAAAGGTATTAAGTTTGTTGGTGAAGAAATTCGTAGAAAGTCTGGTAAGTCGGCTGGCGCTAAATAATTCACATTAAATCGTATAATATTATGACAACAAAAATAGAAAGACGAATCAAGATTAAATATAGAGTACGTAACAAGATTTCAGGTACTCCGGAACGTCCTCGTATGAGCGTGTTCAGAAGCAACAAGCAAATCTATGTTCAGGTGATTGATGATTTGAGCGGCAAGACTTTGGCGGCAGCTTCTTCTTTGGGAATGGCTGCAATGCCTAAGAAAGAACAGGCTGCCAAGGTTGGTGAACTGATTGCAAAGAAAGCCCAGGAAGCTGGTATTACGGCTGTTGTATTTGACCGTAATGGCTACTTGTATCATGGGAGAGTAAAAGAGGTAGCTGATGCTGCTCGTAACGGTGGACTTAAATTTTAATGGATTATGGCAATTAATAATAGAGTTAAGATCACTAACGATATAGAATTAAAGGACAGACTGGTAGCCATTAATCGTGTAACGAAGGTTACGAAAGGTGGTAGAACTTTTAGTTTTGCTGCTATCGTGGTGGTAGGAAATGAAGACGGCATCATTGGTTATGGTCTTGGTAAAGCTGGTGAAGTGACAGCTGCAATTGCTAAGGGTGTGGAAGCCGCTAAGAAGAATCTGACTCGTGTGCCTGTATTGAAAGGTACTGTGCCTCACGAACAGACTGCAAAGTTTGGTGGTGCTGAAGTATTTATCAAACCGGCTTCGACAGGTACAGGAGTAGTTGCCGGAGGTGCAATGCGTGCTGTATTGGAAAGCGTAGGTGTGACAGATGTTTTGGCTAAGTCTAAAGGATCTTCCAATCCTCATAACTTGGTAAAGGCTACTATTTTGGCACTCAGTGAAATGCGTGATGCCCGTATGGTTGCTCAAAACAGAGGTGTAAGTTTGGATAAAGTATTTAGAGGATAAGGAGGTTTTACATGTCAACTATTAAGATTAAGCAAGTTAAAAGTAGAATAGGTGCTCCTGCCAATCAAAAAAGAACGTTGGATACCTTGGGACTTCGTAAATTGAATCAAGTGGTTGAGCGTGAAGCTACTCCTTCTGTTCTGGGTATGGTTGAAAAGGTGAGACATCTTGTTACAATCGTTAAGTAATAATTAATAAAGAATTTTGCGATATGAATTTAAATAGTTTACGTCCAGCAGCAGGTTCTACTAAGACAAGAAAAAGAATAGGTCGTGGTCCGGGTTCTGGTTTGGGTGGAACTTCTACAAGAGGACATAAAGGTGCAAAATCAAGATCGGGTTATTCTAAGAAGATTGGTTTTGAAGGAGGGCAGATGCCTCTCCAGCGCCGTGTGCCTAAATTTGGTTTCAAGAATATTAACCGTGTTGAATATAAAGCTATTAATCTTAGTGTAATTCAAGAGCTGTCAGCTGCAAAAAATTTGTCTAAAGTAGGCATTAATGAGCTGATTGAGGCAGGTTTTGTTTCTTCTAATCAATTAGTGAAAGTTCTTGGTAACGGTAGTTTAACTACTAAACTCGAAGTAGAAGCACATGCTTTTTCCAAGAGTGCAGTAGCTGCAATCGAAGCCGTTGGTGGTAATGCAGTAAAACTCTGATTCAATGAGAAAATCTATTGAAACATTAAAGAACATATGGAATATTGAGGATCTGAGAAAACGGATCCTCATTACTATATTGTTTGTCGCAATCTACAGATTCGGTTCGTATGTGGTTCTTCCAGGTATCAACCCAGATATGTTGTCAAAGTTGCATGAACAAACAAGTGAAGGTCTTCTTGCTTTGTTAAACATGTTCTCTGGTGGAGCTTTTTCCAATGCTTCTATTTTTGCATTGGGAATTATGCCGTACATCTCTGCATCCATTGTGATTCAGTTGTTGGCGATTGCAGTTCCTTATTTCCAGAAACTACAGCGTGAAGGTGAAAGTGGGCGTCGGAAAATCAATCAGTATACTCGAATTCTGACTATATTCATTTTGATTTTTCAGGCTCCTTCTTATCTGATTAACTTGAAAATGCAGGCAGGTCCGGCTCTTAATGCTTCATTAGATTGGACTTTCTTTATTATTACTTCTACCATCATTTTGGCAGCCGGAAGTATGTTTATTTTATGGTTAGGTGAACGAATCACAGATAAAGGTATCGGAAACGGAATCTCCTTAATAATTATGATTGGAATTATAGCCCGTCTTCCGCAAGCCTTTTCCGGTGAGTTCGTATCACGTCTTGCTTCTCCAGGAGCAGGGGGTATTATCATGTTCTTGCTTGAAATTATCGTGCTGATTTTGGTAATAGCTGCTGCTATCCTTCTGGTGCAAGGAGTCCGTAAAATACCAGTGCAATATGCAAAACGTATTGTCGGGAACAAACAATATGGTGGTGCAAGACAATACATTCCTTTGAAGGTGAATGCTGCAAATGTGATGCCGATTATCTTTGCGCAAGCAATAATGTTCATTCCTATAACTGTTATCGGTTTTTCGAATGTTGCTTCGGCAAGTGGAATTGCCCGTGCTTTCGTTGATCATACCAGTTTTTGGTATAATCTGGTTTTTGCTATTTTGATTATTGTATTTACGTGGTTTTATACAGCAATCACGATTAATCCGAATCAGATGGCAGAGGACATGAAACGGAATAATGGCTTCATCCCAGGTATTAAGCCGGGTAAAAGTACGGCTGATTATATTGATATGATTATGACACGTATCACTTTGCCTGGTTCGTTGTTTTTGGCACTTATCGCTATCCTTCCTGCTTTTGCCGGTATTTTCGGTGTGCAGGCAGAGTTTGCGCAATTCTTCGGTGGAACATCTCTGTTGATTCTTGTAGGTGTTGTACTTGATACTTTACAGCAAGTAGAAAGTCATTTATTGATGCGCCATTATGACGGTCTTCTCACTTCGGGAAGAATAAAAGGCCGTTCCGGCGTTGCTGCATATTAATTTGCATTCAATATGATATTTCTAAAGACTGATGATGAAATAGAACTGTTACGCCAAAGTAATCTCCTTGTGGGGAAAACTTTGGCTGAACTGGCTAAACTAATCAAGCCGGGTGTGACTACGAAGCAACTGGATAAAGTTGCTGAAGAGTTTATTAGAGACCATGGAGCTGTTCCTACTTTTAAAGGATTTCCGAATCCTTATGGAGGTCCGTTTCCTGGTTCTATCTGCACTTCGGTGAACGAGCAGGTAGTGCATGGCATTCCCAATGATATTCCTTTGAAAGAAGGTGATATAATTTCGGTTGATTGTGGAACTTACATGAATGGATATTGTGGTGATTCTGCATATACGTTTTGTGTAGGGGAAGTTGCTCCGGAGATTGTTGCCTTATTGAAAACGACAAAGGAAGCTTTGTACAAAGGTATTGAAAATGCTGTACATGGAAAACGGTTAGGTGATATCGGATATGCTATCCAGCAGCACTGTGAAGCCCAATCTTATGAAGTGGTCCGCGAATTTGTCGGGCATGGCATAGGAAAGGAGATGCATGAAGATCCTCCTGTCCCTAATTATGGAAAAAGGGGCACAGGCACTTTGTTGAAGAAAGGTATGTGTATCGCTATCGAGCCTATGATAACTTTGGGTAGTCGGAAAATCGTAATGGAAAATGACCGTTGGACTGTCCGTACGATGGATCGTAAGTGTGCCGCACATTTTGAGCACACCGTAGCTGTAGGATTAGGGAAAGTTGATATTTTATCATCATTTGATTATATAGAAGAGGTATTGAAAAATAAAGAGAATTAATATATGGCAAAACAGGCTGCAATAGAACAAGATGGAGTAATCGTAGAGGCATTGTCAAACGCAATGTTCCGTGTAGAGCTGGAAAACGGGCATGAAATAACTGCTCATATATCTGGCAAGATGAGAATGCATTACATTAAAATTTTACCGGGTGACAAGGTTCGTGTGGAAATGTCTCCTTATGACCTGTCCAAAGGAAGAATCGTTTTTAGATACAAATAAAATAATATAGATATGAAAGTAAGAGCATCATTAAAAAAACGTACGCCGGATTGCAAAATCGTGAGACGTAAGGGCCGTTTGTATGTTATTAATAAGAAAAATCCTAAGTATAAACAACGTCAAGGATAATTTATTATTATTTTTGCAGAAAAAATAATTTAGTATATGGCTATAAGAATAGTTGGTGTAGATTTACCTCAGAACAAGAGAGGTGAGATTGCGTTGACATACATTTATGGTATCGGACGCAGTAGTTCAGCAAAAATTTTGGACAAGGCAGGTGTTGATCGTGATCTGAAAGTAAAAGATTGGACAGACGATCAGGCAGCAAAGATTCGTGAGATCATCGGTGCTGAATATAAGGTGGAAGGTGATTTGCGCTCAGAAATCCAGTTGAACATTAAGCGATTAATGGATATCGGATGCTATCGCGGTGTTCGTCACCGTTTAGGTCTTCCTGTAAGAGGTCAGAGCACTAAGAACAATGCTCGTACACGTAAGGGAAGAAAGAAAACTGTTGCAAATAAGAAAAAAGCTACTAAATAATAATTGTTGATATGGCAAAAAAAACAGTCGCAGCTAAAAAAAGAAATGTGAAAGTAGATGCTAACGGACAGTTGCATGTGCATTCATCATTCAACAACATCATCGTTTCTTTGGCAAACAGTGAAGGTCAGATTATTTCATGGTCTTCAGCCGGTAAGATGGGATTTAGAGGTTCTAAGAAGAACACTCCTTATGCAGCTCAGATGGCTGCTCAAGATTGCGCAAAAGTAGCGTATGATCTTGGTTTGAGAAAAGTGAAAGCTTATGTGAAGGGTCCTGGAAACGGACGTGAGTCTGCTATTCGTACGGTACACGGTGCTGGAATTGAAGTTACAGAAATTATTGATGTAACTCCATTGCCTCATAACGGTTGTCGTCCTCCGAAAAGAAGAAGAGTATAATTTTTGATAACCTAATTTAAAGTGTAACTTGATTTTGTTAGATACATGGATTGCATTTCCTTTCTGTAATCGCGGCTGCAACAAATTGAGTTCATGAATAACAATTAATTTAAATTAAAGAAAATGGCTAGATATACTGGACCAAAAACAAGAATTGCACGTAAATTTGGTGAAGCGATTTTTGGAGCTGATAAAGTTTTGTCAAAGAAAAATTATCCTCCTGGACAACATGGGAATAATCGTCGCAGAAAGACGTCTGAATATGGTGTCATGTTGGCAGAAAAGCAGAAGGCTAAATATACTTACGGTGTATTGGAAAAACAATTCCGTAATATGTTTGAAAAGGCTGCAAGCATGAATGGTATTACTGGTGAAATCTTGCTGCAAAGTCTTGAGTGCCGTTTGGATAATGTGGTGTTCCGTTTGGGTATCGCTCCGACTCGTGCTGCCGCTCGCCAATTGGTAGGTCATAAACATATTACAGTAGACGGCAAGGTAGTAAACATCCCTTCTTATTCTGTAAAGCCTGGTCAATTGGTTGGTGTTCGTGAAAAATCTAAGTCTCTGGAAGTTATTGCAAACTCATTGGCTGGATTCAATCACAGCAAATATCCTTGGTTGGAATGGGATGAGAACTCTAAGACAGGAAAATTGTTGCATAAACCTGAGAGAGCTGACATTCCTGAAAACATTAAAGAACACTTGATCGTAGAATTGTACTCTAAATAAAATAATTAATTTCATGGCGATATTAGCATTTCAAAAACCTGATAAAGTCTTAATGTTGGAAGCGGATTCTAAATATGGGAAGTTTGAATTCCGTCCGCTTGAACCCGGTTTCGGTATTACCGTTGGTAATGCTTTACGCCGTATTCTTCTCTCTTCTCTGGAAGGTTATGCCATTAACACAATTCACATAGAAGGTGTTGAGCATGAATTTGCAACCGTTCCCGGTGTGAAGGAAGATGTGACTAACATTATCTTGAATCTGAAGCAAGTTCGATTCAAGCAAATAGTTGAGGAATTCGAAAATGAAAAGGTTAGCATTACCGTTGAGAATTCTACTGAATTTAAGGCAGGTGATATTGGTAAGTATTTGACCGGATTTGAAGTGTTAAATCCTGAATTAGTTATTTGCCATTTAGATTCAAAAGCAACTATGCAGATAGATCTTACAATCAACAAAGGTCGTGGTTATGTTCCGGCTGATGAAAACCGGGAATTCTGTACCGATGTGAATGTAATTCCTATCGATTCTATTTACACTCCGATTCGTAATGTCAAATATGCGGTGGAAAACTACCGTGTAGAACAGAAGACCGACTATGAAAAGCTGGTATTGGAGATTACGACGGATGGTTCCATTCACCCGAAAGAAGCGCTGAAAGAAGCTGCAAAGATTCTGATTTATCACTTCATGTTGTTCTCTGACGAGAAGATTACACTCGAAACGGCAGATGCTGACGGCAATGAAGAATTTGATGAAGAAGTTTTGCACATGCGCCAGTTGCTGAAGACCAAGTTGGTTGATATGGACTTGTCAGTCCGTGCATTGAACTGCTTGAAGGCTGCCGATGTGGAAACACTGGGCGATTTGGTACAGTTCAACAAGACCGATTTGTTGAAGTTCCGCAACTTCGGTAAGAAATCGCTCACGGAGCTTGATGATTTGCTCGAGAGTCTGAATCTGTCGTTTGGAACAGATATTTCTAAGTATAAATTAGATAAAGAATAAAAAATGAGACACAATAAGAAATTTAACCATTTAGGTCGTACTGCTTCTCACAGACACGCTATGTTGTCTAATATGGCATGTTCTCTGATTAAGCACAAAAGAATCACTACGACTGTTGCGAAGGCTAAAGCTTTGAAGAAGTACGTAGAACCGTTGATTACTCGTTCAAAAGACGATACAACTAATTCACGTCGTGTAGTATTCAGCTATTTGCAAGACAAATATGCCGTTACTGAACTCTTCAAGGAAATCTCTGTAAAGGTTGCAGATCGTCCGGGAGGTTATACCCGTATTATCAAAACCGGTCACCGTTTGGGAGATAACGCTGAAATGTGCTTTATCGAACTGGTTGACTATAATGAGAACATGGCTAAGACTGCTGCTAAAAAAGCAACTCGCACCCGTCGTTCTAAGAAGTCTGCATCTGCTGCTGCCGCTGAAGCACCTGCTGCTGAAGCAACTACAGCCGAAGCACCTGTTGCTGAAGCTACTACAGAGGAAGCCCCTAAAGCTGAATAATTCTGTAAATGCAATATAAAAAGAGGCCGGAATCTTTTCAGATTCCGGTTTTTTTGTTTTTTGGCGTAAATGCCTCTGTTGCTCTGAACTGGTACTTGTGTCTGTTTGCAGAAGCAACATTTATGAAGTGAAAGGAGAATGTACACGATGTTATTACCTTATTTACATAAAGATTTGATAGAGGTCGGATGTGATGAAGCAGGGCGAGGATGCCTTGCCGGTGCTGTGTATGCGGCTGCTGTGATTTTACCGTCCGGCTATCAGAATGAGTTGTTGAATGACTCGAAGAAGCTGACAGAACGTCAACGGTATAAGTTGCGTGGCATTATTGAGAGCGATGCTTTAGCATGGGCAGTAGGGGTAGTCTCACCCGTAGAGATTGATCAAATCAATATCTTGAATGCGTCTTTTCTTGCTATGCACAGAGCAGTGGAACAGCTTGCCATCCGTCCGCAACATCTGTTGATTGACGGAAATCGTTTCAATCCTTATCCGGGCATTCCTCATACGACAGTTGTCAAGGGGGACGGGAAATATCTGTCTATTGCAGCAGCTTCTATTTTGGCGAAAACCTACCGGGATGATTATATGAACTGTTTGGATAAGGAATATCCGATGTATGACTGGAAGGGCAACAAGGGATACCCGACAAAGAAACATCGGGAGGCTATCCGGCTGTATGGTACGACTCCTTATCATCGGATGACTTTCAATCTTTTGGGTGATGGTCAGTTGTCATTTGATTTTTGAATTTACTGTTGGGCTATCTTTTGGATTTGCCCGAACAGAAAATGAGGAACATATAGTAGTAAACTCCGGCGTCTAAGTATCATTGCTTCTATGGTCAAGTATTATAGGATACTTTGCCTTTTATCATTGCTTCTATAACTGTTGAAGCATAGCTATCATTGCAAAAGCATAATTGGATGGGGGTATTCATTTTGATTTTTTTTACAATTTGTCCCTTCTTTTTAAAATAATTATCCATAAATGTTGCTTAATTGGCTGAAAAACGTTTATTTTGTTACCGTTTTTATGGTGGTTGTTAATATTGGGATAGAAAAATGAACGATGGCTTGCCTTTGGATATATCTACGTGGGATGAGTCTTGTATGAAGCGTTTTATACGAGACAATTCTGCTTTGTTTTATGCTTTTGCCAGTCGCTATGTCAATAATCCGGATCTTGTTGACGATTTCTTGCAAGAAGCTTATGTAAAACTTTGGACTCACCGGAAGACAATCGGCAAAGTCAACTCCGTGCAAAATTATTTTTATTCGATACTTCGGAATACCATCATTGATAAATGGACGTATTTCACTGCGGGTGAGAACGAACGGAGTCTGGATGATTATATGGAGGTGTCTTCCAATGAATCTTTTGTACAGCATATCATCGAAGCTGAAAGTTCACACTTGATTGCTGCGGCAATCCATAAACTGTCTCCTCAGAGCCGGCGCATTATCTTGATGAGTATGGACGGGAAGACAATGCCCGAAATCGCCGATGCCCTGCATATTTCCATTAATACAGTGAAGACCTTGAAATATCGTGCCATCAAGCAGCTTGCATCTTCGCTTTCGAAAGAGGACTTTCTTCCTCTCTTATTACTTTTATATTCTTCCATGTGTTAAAATCGTAATGCTTTGTCATACTTTTGGCGCATATTGACCGTCTATTGTAATAAAGAGACGAAAATATGTGTCAAAATAATAAAGATATATCCCATTTGATTGCTCAACGGATTTTAGAAGTCCCTTTGAGCGAGGAAGACAATCGCCGTTTGGATGAATGGTTGCGGGCTTCGGAAGAAAACCGGAACCTGTACGAGCAGATTCGTAGTAAACAATTGGCGAGGCTTATTCTCCGTTTGCAACACGAAGATTATGGAGAAAAAATGGCAGACCGCTTTTCGCGTCAGGTATTCGGCAGGCAACGGCGCATCCGCTTACTTCGGTGGGGAAGTGTGGCTGCTATGTTTGTGTTGCTTTTTTCGCTTTCTTTTTATTTTTGGGGCGAGCATGAGCAGCAACAGATTTTTCCTGGTAAAGGCGGAGCGGTGTTGACTTTGGCAGACGGAAGGCAGTTTGATATTGCAGATGTCGACCGTCAGGTGGTGGATGAATTGGTAACATCGGTTTCGTTGGATATCAAGTCTGATACTGTTCCTTATAATACGTTGACGGTCGAAGCCGGTCAGGAGTATGTATTCCGTTTGCCCGACAGCACACAGGTATGGATTAACTCCGAGTCGGAACTACGCTTCCCGGTCACTTTTACCAAGGGTGAGGAACGGAAAGTCTATTTAAAAGGTGAGGCATTTTTTGATGTGACGAAGGACCGCCGGCATCCGTTTGTCGTGTCTTTAGACGAGGGAGCTATTCGTGTGTATGGTACTCGTTTCAATGTTTCCAGTTATGCAGGCGAGCCTTTGTCGGCAGTGTTGGTCGAAGGCAATGTCGGTTTTCAGCCGTCAGAAGGAGAAGAAGTCCGGTTGCATCCTTCCGAGCGTTTGGAATATGATGCAGCTTCGGGAGAAGTAGCGGTGCATCCGGTCGATGTTTCCCAGTATGTGGCGTGGGTCAACCATCAGTTTGTATTCCACGGTGAGACATTGGAGGAAATTATGACAACCTTGTCGCGTTGGTATGACTTTACCCCTGTATTCACTTCCGATGCTGTGCGTCATGTCCGGCTTTCGGGGCGTTTGTATCGTTACGATGATATCCGTATTTTGTTAGACAGTTATGAAAAGACTTCGGGACTGAAGTTTAAGTTGCAAGGCAAACGCATCATCATTTCCGAATAATCAGTTGATAATATATATAGTGATAAAAAAGTAGAGAATGCTTATGAAACGAATCGTTAATTGTTTTTGTGCTTTGATGCTGGGAGGTGCTTTGGCTTTTCCGGCTTCGCTGCTGGCACAGGCGCTTTCTGTCCGCATCGAACGGGGAACGCTGGACCAGGCTTTCCAACAAATTATGCGGAACAGTGATATCCAGCTGGTGTATAACACCGATGTAGCTGCACATATCCGCTGTCGGGCGCAGGTGTTCCGGGAAAAGGATATTACCGAAATATTGGACGCATTGTTGGCTAATACTTCCTTGACTTATACAGAGAAAAACGGTATCTATACTATCGTTTCCAAACCGAAGACCTCCCAAGGTGCGCAGGCAAGGGCTGCCGTGTCGGGACAGGTGCTTGACGAAGGAGGAGAGCCGGTCATCGGTGCCTCGGTTTTGCTGAAAGGAACCCGTAAGGGTATGATTACCGATATGGACGGACGTTTTGCCATTCCGGGCGTGAGCGGCAGTAAGGCGACGGTGGTGATTTCTTTCTTGGGCAAGAAGACCATCGAGGCGGATGTGGAACCGGGTTCGAATACGGTCTTTACCCTGAAAGATGACGACACGATGTTGAATGAAGTGGTCGTGACCGGTTATCAGGACATTGCCAAGGAGAAAATGACAGGTTCGGTCGCCATTGTCCGCGCCGAAGATTTACAGACTCGCTATACGCCGAATATCTTGAACAACCTGGAAGGTCGTGTGGCTGGTTTGAGCACGCAGGATGGCAAGATAACCATTCGTGGTACCAGTTCGTTGTATGCCGAGACCAATCCGTTGCTGGTAGTGGACGGCGTGCCTATCGAGGGAAGGATAGAAGACTTGAACCCTTACGACATCGAAAGTGTCAATGTCCTGAAGGATGCTGCCGCAACGGCCATTTACGGTGCGCGGGCTTCCAATGGTATCATTGTCATCACGACCAAGAGCGCGAAGGAGAAAGGGAAGATTGACATTGATTTTTCCACCAACCTGACCATTTGGGAAAAGAAAAACATGGATTATGCCGACAACTTCTACCTCACTCCCGAACAGCAGGTAGACATCGAGTCGGACTACTGGAATTATTATTTCTTCGATAACGACGGTGAAGTTGCCGACCCGTTGGAGAGTACGTATCAGACAATCGAGGGTGGATCGAGTGCCATCTCTCCCATTCAGTATGCTTATTACCGGCTGGCACAGGGCGAAATCACCAATCAGGAATTGAATGACTATTTGAATGGCTTGAAGAAGAACAATTTTGCCAAGGAATATGGCGACAACATCTACAAGCAGCAGATTCTGCAACAATACAACCTGTCGCTGCGCAGCCGTTCCGACAAGTTCCAGAGCAACTTGACGCTGAATTACAAGTTCGACAACAGCGGACAGATTCATTCCGACAAGAGTTCGCTCAACATCAATTACAAGGGGAGCTACGACGTGGCTTCCTGGCTGACGGCCACTTTCAATATCAACGGCATCTATGACAAGAGTGTCGGTCCGGGTGAGGATTATAATTCGCAGCACACCAACCCGTGGGCGGTTCCTGCCTACGAACGGATGTACAACGACGATGGTTCCGCCAATCTGTTTTATTATTGGTATGATGGAAACCCTTATTGGAGCAGCAAGGGTGCCGAAGGTTTTCACGACCTGGGTGTGAACATCAAGGACGAATTTTATAACAACACGTTGACCACCCGCCGCCAGCATCTCCGTTATCACGGCGATTTGCTGTTCAAGATTATCAAGGGATTGACCGCCAATGCGCAGTTCATCTACGAGACCGACCGGACACAAGAAGATTGGTTTGCCAACGAGGCGAGCCACGCGGCACGCAGCATCCGCAATGCCTATACGCAGGTAGGAGCCGACGGGAAAGTCACCTACATGACGCCGGAGAACGGGGGCATGCTGCGTTCCACCAATACTTACGGACGTTATTGGACAGCCCGCGGACAGCTGAATTATGCCAATACCTTTGGCAAGCATTACGTGGCAGCCATTGCCGGTCTGGAGTTCCGCCAGACGAAGTCGAACGGTTCGAAAGCCCTCGTCCTGGGCTACGATGACCAGTTGCAGAACAGCTCCACGCACACGGTGGACTTCGGCACGATGAGCACGATGAGATACAACAGCTACTACATGCAGCTGGCAGGAGGTTATCCCTCGCAGCAGTTTGTGTTCAATCCTTACTTCCGTGACGGCATGGGAGTGGTGATAGAGCAGTTCCACCGCTATGCTTCCGGCTATTTCACCCTGAGCTACACGTACGACGACCGTTACAATGTCTTCGGGTCGTTCCGCAAGGACTATGCCGATGTCTACGGGTTGAACGCCAAATACCGTGGCCGTCCGTTGTGGTCGGTCGGTGCGGGCTGGAACCTCCATCAGGAAGAGTTCCTGAAGCCGGTGGACTGGATTAACTTCTTGAAGCTGCGTGTTAGCTACGGTGTGACGGGTAACATCTACCAGGGTGCCACCAGCTATATGACCGCCACGTCGACCGAAGTGAACAAATATACCAATCTGCCCTACGGGTCGATAGAAAGCCCTGCCAATCCGAACCTGAAGTGGGAACGCAACACCACCACGAACGTCGGCGTCGACTTCTCGTTCTTCAACAACCGCCTGCAGGGGTCGCTGGACTTCTATAACAAGATGGGTACCGACATCTTCGCGCCGCGCCAGCTCGACCCGACCACCGGATTCACCTCGATGTACTACAACACGGCGAGCATCCGCAACCGCGGTATGGAACTGGCCCTCAGCTACAACTGGTTCGTGCCCCATCGCCGCCGTGCCTTCGGATGGACCACCAACTTCACGATGTCCTATAACAAGAACGTGGTGACCGACGTGCAGAACCCTGCCACTTCGGCCTACCAGCTTATCAATACCCCGTACATGACCGGTTATCCGTCCAGTGCCCTGTGGTCGTACCGCTTTGCGGGCATCAGTGACGTGCCGGGCGAGAAAGGGCAGACGCTGTGGTACGTGGAAGACGGAGGAACCTCGCATACAGCGACTAGCCGTAGCATCAGCATCCTGGAATATTCCGGGCAGACCGAACCGAAGACCATCATGGGCATGGAAAACCGCTTTACATGGAACGGCTTCAGCCTGAGTGTGCTGATGGCTTATTATGGCGGACACAAGATGCGTGCCTTGGCAGAATCCGAAATCATGGGTGGCGTGCCTTACCAGGCTCTACCCAGCTATTTCGCCAATGCCTGGACGCCGGAACATCCCACCAACACGCCGGGCATCGGACGTTATAGCTCCACGCTTTTGGGCTCGGAACCGTCGTATAGCGACATCTCCGTGCGCAATGCCGATTTCTTGAAAATCCGCAACATCGTGTTCGGCTACGAGTTCCCGGCTTCGTGGATGCGCCACCTGGGCATCAACCGTCTTGTCCTCAGCTTCCAGATAGACAATCCCCACTACCTGTGGGTGAAGAACAAGGTGGGCGTCGACCCCGAGACCTTGGGCATCCGCCAGCCGAGCTCGTTCATCTTCGGACTGAACGTGAACCTGTGACAACTTGTGACAAACAGCTTGTGAAACCATAAAAAGACAATGAAAAAGATGAAAACGAAACACATACTCTATGGCTGCCTGCTGGGAGGGGCGATGCTCGTCAGCTCCTGCTCCGATTTTACCGACGTGCAGCCCAAAGGAAAGAACCTGCTTTCCACTACCACGCAGCTCGAAATGCTGCTCAACCGTCCCTATGAGATGAGTTCGGGCGACGGACCGCAATTCCTGGGCGATGTCATCACGACGTTGAACAACGTCCCGAATCTGCTGAGCCAGCCCACGCCGACGCGCACTTCCATCATCCTCGAGTGGGACGCCTCGCTACAGGACAGGCTGGCGGAACTGACCGCCAGCGATGATGAATATGACTCGTATTATGGCGTCATCGGCCAGGTGGCGAACCCCATCCTCTCGCACATCGACGCCGCCACGGGCGACCCGGCGGTGAAAAACCAGTTGCGCTGCGAGGCGTTGACCCTGCGCGCCTATTTCCACTACCTCGTGGTGAACAAGTTTGCCAAGGCATACAATCCCGCCACGGCGGCCGAAGACCCGGGCGTGCCCTACGTGCTCGAGACGCAGGACGTGGCGCAGCCCACGGTGAAGATGACCGTGCAGGAGGTGTACGACCACATCCTCGCCGACGTGCAGGAGGCCATCGACCTCGACGGGATGCCCACCGTGGCGGTGAACCGCATGCGCATGAGCAAGCCTTGCGCCTATGCCGTCAAGGCACTGGCGCTGCTGAGCATGCAGCGGTTCGACGAAGCCGAAGAGGCGGCACGCCAGGCTCTTGCCCTCAACGGCGCGGTGGACAACTACTACGAGATGCTGACCACTTCCGCCGACGCGACCGGCAATCCCTACAACGTGTTGCTCCGTCCGCAACTGGAGTGCCAGGAAGACATGTTCTTCACCTATTACATGGAGTACTTCGAAGCCCTGACCCCTGAGTCGATGGAGCGCTTCGAGCCGGGATATGCCACGCTGGAACTGATAGACACCGATAAAAAGATGTATGCCGGCACTATGCCAGGCATGGCGACGACCTCGCTGGGACTGGACGACCGTTACATCATGACCATGGACCTGAGCTCGGGCTGGAACATGGCGGGGCTGAGGACCACGCAGATGTACCTCATCGTGGCCGAGGCGGAAATCCACAAGGGCAACTACGCCGAGGCGATGCATGCCCTCGACGCCATCCGCGTCAACCGCCTCGCGCCGGAGACTTACCAGCCGCTGGAAGGCACGGTGACCACCGAGGCCGACGCCATCCGTCACCTCAAGCAGGTGTCGCACGGCGAGAACATCTATTCGGTCTACAACTTCATCCATCGCAAGCGCTGGAACCAGGTGAGCGGCTGGGAAGAGACCTTCACCAAGACCTTGGCGGGCAACACCTACACGCTGACACCCGACTCGCCATTGTGGATATTCCCCTTTGGGCAGAATGTGCTGGCAAACAATCCGAATATCACGCAGAATTATAAATAAGCCGTTCTGTCGCCCTTAGGCTCCATTTCTGAGGGGCAGACGATTTGCCAGCGATTGTTGGCGGTAAAGACAAGAGAAAAAACATAAAAAATAATTGTAACATGAAAACAAAACCTTTTTGGATAGCAGCCTTGGTGGGCTGCACGATGATGGTCGGTTGCGCTTCGCAGCCCGACAATCAGTTGAAACTGGATGGAACCATCAATGGGTACGAAGGCGAGTGGATTCACCTCGCCTATACCGTGCGCGATACCGTGCAAGTGACCGATAGCACACGCATAGCCAACGGTGCGTTCCGCTTCTCGCGACCGATGGAAGTCCCTGTGGCGCAAGCCACGCTGTACATCGGCAATCCGATGGATTACCGCAATGTGAAATATGCCGGGCTGTTCATTGAGTCGGGCGAACTGACCGTTGCTATCGATACGGCCAATTTCTCGAAGCCGGAAGTAACAGGCTCTGCGGCGCAGGCGGAAAGCGACAGCCTGAATACTGTCCTCGACCCGCTTTACGCCTATGTTCAGGCAATGCGCGATTCGGTTTCAGGAAATGCATCTGCCGAGCGGAAGGCTTATTTCCAGAAACAACAGGAGATGTATGCCGACAGTGCGAAAGGCATTCAGCTGTCTTTTGTCAAGTCTCGTCCGCATTCGTTTGTGGCTCTCAGCTATTTGCCTTTCCTGATGGGAAACATGACATATGATGAACTGAAGTCGATTTATGACAACATGGCTCCCGAAGTGAAACAATACGGGAATGTCGGGAGTGTCCGTGACGGATTGGCGGCATTGGAACGTGTGCAGCCAGGTAGGCCTGCTCCTCTTTTCCGCGTCGTGAGCTGGAAGGGCGACTCCATCGGCATCGCCGACCTGAGGGGCAAATACGTCCTGCTCGATTTCTGGGCGACATGGTGCGTGCCCTGCCGCAAGAGCTTCCCCCACGTGAAGGAACTCTACAAGAAATACCACGCGAAGGGGCTGGAGGTGTTCTGCGTGGCCGACGATGACAGCAAGCCCGACACGTGGAAGGAAGTGATAGGGAAAGACGGCATCCAGGATTTCCACCACGTGTTGCGCGGCCTGAAGTGGGACCGCAGCAAGGGCCTCGATGGCATGGACCACACCAACGACATCAGCGACCTCTATGCCATCCATTACTTGCCCACGAAGTACCTGATAGACCGCGAGGGCAACATCGTCGGCAAGTTCGATGATGAGGCGTTGGATGCCAAATTGAAGGAAATTTTCGGAAATTAACCAAACAAACTATCAAACACGATGAGAAAAGAATTGTTTTTCGGCTTGATGCTGGTGTGTGCGTGCGCCTTTGCGCGGCCGGCCGGCGACGTTGCCTCCGGGATGGACGTCCGGATGGCACATGGGGCGACGCTCCAGACGGGCGCCGATGCCCCGGACTTCACGTTGAATGACTTGCATGGCAAGCCCCTGGCGCTTTCTTCGCTGCGGGGCAAGTATGTGGTGCTCGACTTCTGGGGCAGCTGGTGCGCGTGGTGCATCAAGGGTTTCCCCGAGATGAAGGAGGCCTACGCCAAGTACAAGGACAAGATGGAGATTGTCGGCATCGCCTGCCGCGACACGGAGAAGCGCTGGAAGGCGGCGGTGGAGAAACACCAGCTGCCGTGGCTCAACGTGCTGAACGAAGGCGACGTGGACGTGAGCGCGCTGTATGCCGTCGAGGGCTATCCGACGAAGGTCGTCATCAGCCCCGAGGGGAAAATCCTGAAGGTGGTGGTAGGCGAGAGCCCCGAGTTTTACACCTATTTGGAGGAATTGTTCAAGTGAGATGAAACGAAAAGACGTAGGATGAATATGAAACGGATTATTTTGTCGGCATTGCTTTGCATGTTCGCGATGCAATGCGTGCTTGCCCAGGGCAAGCAGCCTGTGAGTGTGTTGTATGTGGGCGGTTCCCCCGAGCTGGATGTTGTCGGCGGCGTGGAAGTGGACAGCGCGACGTTGGCCCGGTCGGCACAAGCCCGCATGGCCTCTTTCGCCAAGTTCCTGAAGTCGCGCTTCCGCAAGGTGAAGGTGATTGACGCCAAGGAGTATCTCCCGTCGATGTCCGATGCATACGATGTGACGGTGTTCGACGGCAGGCCCCGCCCGATTCGTCCCGAAGTGCGCGAGTTTGACGCCCAGGGCAGAATCACCAAGTATGAGCCTGTGGCCTACCTGCCGGACGACTTCGACCGTGCCGCCCTCTGCATCGCCAACGCCAGCGAGGACATCGGGCGCAGCATCGGCACCAAGTGTGACTGGTTCTGCCTCTGCCTGGATGCGGACGCCTTGGGCTGGAAGAAGGACCATCCGATTTTCCAGGGACCTTTCAAGGTGAAGATTCAACCCGAGATGAAGCCCACGCCCCCGATGGCTTTCGAGTATGCCGAGATGGACGGCTACACGTTGCCCGCCGAGACGGAGATGTGGACGGTGCAGACCAAGTCGTACACCACCGACCGCTCCTACCGCATCGGCATGGTGAGCCGTCCCGAAGGTTTCCTCGACTCGCCGGAAGCGGAAGTCATCTCCAGCGGCGCATGTGCCAAGAGCATCGACGCCGTGGCCATCGGCCGTCACGGCAACTTCTTCCATTGGGGATTTTCCGCTTCGCCTGATTACCTGACCGAGGCGGGAAAGGCGGCCTTGGCGAATGCCATCGTCTACATATCGAAGTTCTCCGGCCAGCACATCATCGCCCGCAAGCTGGACGAGACCATCGCCACGCGCAAGTCTGTCGACCGCAGCAAGTTCTCGGCGTCGCGCAAGGCTTGGCAGGAATCCAACGAAGCACACCGGCGGTTCTATCAGTCGGTGGACAGTGTCAAGAAAGTGGCTTTAGCGAAACAGGAACAGGGCCAGGAACTGGATGCCACGGAGAAGATATACTTGTCCATGGACTCCCGGCAACCGAAGGAACCGACGTATGCCGAGTACATGAAGCAGCGTTTCCCTGCCCTTTATCACGTGTTCGGGGACGATGCCACGGAATATCAGCGCTATTTCGACAAGAACCGCGACTGGTTCCATCCCACTGCCGAGGGTTACGACCTGGATATCGATGAAGACGTGCGCACCTTGGGCATTGCCAACAATGACAAGCATCTGTTGGATTCTTGCATCACGATGCTCGAAAAAGGAGTGGAACCCGAACTGGCGACTCGCGTGTTGCACCGCTATACGTTGTGCCGTTTCGCTGCTCCTGCCGAATGGCGTGACTGGTATGACACCTATCGGGACAAACTCTTCTTTACCGAAGCCGGCGGCTGGTTGTGGCTGGTCGACACGCAAGACCGTTCTGTTCCCGGAAACGATTACAGCGTGTTGAAAGCTGCCGGGCAGGACGAAGCGAAGAAACCGGCATTGGCGCAAGATACGGACGAGAAGAATCCGGTGGCTCTGTCGATGGACGTGGAGACCTTGGCAGATGGCAGCCGCGAGCTGGTGGTGCGGATGAAAGTGCATGCCGGATATCATACCTATGCACAGGTATCGGAAGAAGACCCGTTCCTTCCGACAGAACTGGAGTTTTCGTTGCCCGAAGGCTGTAAGCTGGAAGGAGACTTGATAACGCCTGCCTTTACACAGCTGGGTGCCACGAAAACAACCATTTATACGGGTGATTGCCTTTTCCGTCAGAAAATAAGCGGTACGGGCAAAGGGGAAGTGAAGTGTACGGTCAGCTATCAATGCTGCGATAATTCAATCTGTTTCCCGCCCGCCAAGAAAACATTGACAGCTCAATTATAAAAAATGAAGAAAACACGGAGGCACGAAGACAGATTAGCATATTATTCTCCGTGTCTCTGTGCCTCTGTGTTCCATATAAGTCCTAAAACCATTTTATTTTCCGGAAAATGATAAATGCCATTGCCGAAAGCACAACCGACAGGCATATGATGAGGGAGAACGCATGTGGGACATGTTCTAAATGAATGTCGACATTCATGCCGTAAAAGCTGGCTATTAATGTAGGCACCATCAAGACAATAGACAGCGTAGTCATGCGCCTCATAATCGTGTTTACGTTATTTGATATGATAGAGGCAAAGGCATCCATTGTACCGGTAAGGATGTCGCTGTAGATATTTACCATGTTGCGTGCTTGCTTCAGTTCAATCAGTACGTCTTCGGTCAGTTCCTTGTTTTCACGGTCTTTGGTCTCGAAAATGTTCTGGAATTTGCTAATCATGACTTCGTTGCCCCGGATGGAGGTATTGAAATACACCAGGCTTTTTTGTAGATTCATCAGCCGTAGCAAATCTTCGTTACGGATGCTTCGCTCCAGTTCTTTTTCGGCACTGCTTACCTCATTATTGATTTGCTTCAGGTATTTCAGGAACCATACAGCCGAAGAATAGATAAGCCGTAGAATCAATTCATATTTATTGGGAACCTGAATTTGCTTGCGGCGTGTATGCTGGATGAAGTCTGGAATCATCTCGCTGGAGTGGTAGCACACAGATACGGTGATTTCATCGTTGGTGATGATGCCGATGGGAATAGTGCTGTAAGGCACTTTGCTGCTTTGTGTCTGTATCGGAATACGTACGATAATGAGCTGCCAGTTGCCTTCTGTATCTGTACGTGGCCGCTCGTCAGTGTCGGCGATATCATGCAGGAAAGCAGTTGGAACTTTCAGAGTTTCTGTCAGGAATTTGAAATCATCATCGGTAGGGCATTCTACGTTTACCCAGCATCCGGGAAGCCAGTTTTTCTTTTCTACAAATCCAGCTTCACAGTAAAGGTATTTTCTCATGTGCTTTACTCCTTTCTTGTTTTGCTTTCATACAGGAGCAAGCATGAATCATCAGAGCGTTCATTCTCCGCTTGCTTCTGTAAAGAAGCGGTTAATAATTTCGGTATACGTTCGCGAGTTTGAATCGTCCATAATGATTTGTTTGTTAATGGTTATAAAAAAAGTTCGTCTTTCGAACGAACTTTTTTGCTCTTCAGGTTGGACTTGAACCAACGACCCTCTGATTAACAGTCAGATGCTCTAACCGACTGAGCTACTGAAGAATGAATGTTGTCTTCTTTTGTTTTTGCTCTTCAGGTTGGACTTGAACCAACGACCCTCTGATTAACAGTCAGATGCTCTAACCGACTGAGCTACTGAAGAATGAATGTTACTTTCTTTTGTTTTTGCTCTTCAGGTTGGACTTGAACCAACGACCCTCTGATTAACAGTCAGATGCTCTAACCGACTGAGCTACTGAAGAGTGTTTTCCTTAATTGCGTGGCAAAGGTACAAGGTTATTTTGAATTATGCAACAACTTGGCCGAAAAAATATTATAAAGGAGGTTTTTTTTTGCATTTTAGGGAATTGATGGTATATAATTGTGCTAGCAACACGGTTAAATTGTGTCCAGTTGTATATGTTTATCGGGATGATGTGTTAGCTTTTCATTTCATCATTCTAAAGCATGTCGGGCTGTCTGTATGAGGTTGCGTTTGTAAACTGTTGAGTGGGATATTCATTATATATGTGTACTGACGGACAGTTTATTGTGGACAATTGTGAAGTCGACGTGTTGCGCGTCAGCTATGTAGGTTATGCCATTCAAGAAATTCCGGTTGCTTTGGGAAAGCAGATGCGGATCATTCTGGAAGAAGATACAGAAGTGTTGGATGAAGTGGTGGTAGGCTACGGTACGCTGAAAAGAGTGAATTTGACTGGTGCCGTGTCGTCTGTTACTGCCGATGAGCTTGCCGGCAAGCCGGTCATGAGTACGGTGCAAGCGATTGCCGGATTGGCATCGGTGTACTATCAGTTTGAAACACGTACTTGGTCTCCTCATAACCGCTATTTCCTGATTCCGCAAAACGACATTAATGTCAATAAGAACTTGAAGCATATAGCTGCATCGGTTGTAAGATTAATAATTCAAGTTTCGCAAGTTCAACTTGCAGCTTTTAATCTATAAATGTCGCAAATATGTTTCATATCTTCCTCCCTGTTGATGATAGCCTGATAGATATCTTCGTCAG
>NZ_NFJG01000037.1:0-32871 GCF_002159755.1 Bacteroides sp. An269 | reverse complement strand
TTCCGCTCCTGTTCTTCGTCAGATAGCCCGCTATCTTCCTCATCACAGAAGCAAAAATGCCTCAAAAACTCATCCCAAATCATCGCACGATAAATTCAAAACAGCTTCTGAAAGGTTCAGTATCTGTTTCAAGCTGTCTTCTTTTTACGTTCTCCATATCAAAACCGTACGGTTTCCATATCGAGAACGTACGGTTTTCAATTGGAGAACGTACGGTTTTGATATGGAAACCATAAAAGGATGATGTCTGGATTGATAATATAATCCAATCAGATATTTCAATTATACGGCTTTAGGAATTTGATTATAAATGCCCATAACATTTTTTCTTTGATTAATTCAAAACAGTTTCCAAATAAAACGGTTCATCGTTTCCGGTATCCAAGCAAAAGACTATCTTTGCACTGAAAACGCATATTAACGCATATAAAAAAGCTATGACAAATACCCCACAACTATTAGTCTATAAAGCCTCAGCCGGTTCAGGAAAGACCTTTACCCTTGCCGTGCAATACATCCGGCAATTGATAGAAGATCCTGCATCCTACCGGCGTATCCTGGCAGTAACCTTCACAAACAAGGCTACAGCCGAAATGAAAAGCCGTATTCTGGAACAACTCTATGGGCTGGGCTACAACGTCAAATCATCGGACAGCTACCTCAATGAACTGAAACGAATATGTCAGATGGACGAAGACGCCATCCGCAAGGCAGCACGACGGGCGTTGCACAACATCATACATGACTACAGTCGTTTCCGAATTGAAACCATTGACTCTTTTTTTCAGGCCGTGCTGCGCAATTTAGCCCGCGAGCTGGAACTAGGTGCCAATATGACCATAGAACTGAATAACACAGAAGTACTCTCAGATACCGTAGATGCAATGATAGAAAAACTGGACCGTCATTCACCCGTACTGAGTTGGCTGATGGAATATATAGACGAACGCATCTCGGATGACAAACGCTGGGATATTTCAAGCGAAATCAAGAACTTCGGACGCAACATCCTTGACGAAGGATACATTGAGAAAGGCGACGGGCTGCGCCGTAAACTTGCCGACCCGACTTTCATTCCCAACTATCGGAGACAGGTGCAGGACATCCGCCGTGAAGCATTGGAAGAGATGAAAAGCTTTAACGACCAGTTTACAGGTGTACTGGAAATGAACGGCCTGTTGCCAACCGATCTGAAAAACGGTTCGCGTGGTATCGGAAGCTATTTCAACAAACTCGCCCTAGGAAACCTGTCGGACAATATCCGCAATGCCACTGTAGACAAGTGCCTGACGAGTGAAGATAACTGGGCAACACGCACTTCACCCCATCGCGCTGCCATCTTAGACCTTGCCACACGCGAACTGATTCCCTTGCTGAAAACCGCCGAAGAGTTCCGGCCGAAGAATAACGTACTGGTAAACTCGTGCAATCTTTCGTTACGCTATCTGAACAACCTACGCCTTCTGGCACATATTGATGAAGAACTACGCTTGCAGAACCAGCAACACAACCGTTTTTTATTATCCGATACCAACGCCCTCCTGCATAGCCTGATGCACGAAGGTGACGCAGCATTCATCTATGAAAAAATAGGTACTTCCATCGACACAGTGATGATAGACGAATTTCAAGATACGTCACGTATGCAATGGGAAAATTTCCATCTGCTGCTGGAAGAAAGTCTTTCACAAAGGGAAGGTAGCCTCATCGTAGGCGACATCAAACAAAGCATCTACCGCTGGCGCAACGGAGACTGGAAAATTCTGGCAGGACTGGGGAATGACCCGACCTTGCGTATCCACGAACTGACCCTGAAAACGAACTGGCGAAGTGAAGCACGCATCATTTACTTTAACAACGCAATGTTTACTTCCGCTTGTACCGCCCTGAACCACAAATATGAGGATGAAACAGGCACCCCATGCCTGCAATTGCTCAACGCATACAGCGACGTATGCCAGGAAACTTCCAAACAAAACGAACAGGGATTCGTCAGCCTGACTTTCCTACCCGATACCCAAGAACAGCCATACGCTGATGCTACCCTGCATGCCCTTGCCAGCCAAGTAGAACAACTTATCGCACAAGGAATACATACCAATGACATAGCTATTCTGGTACGGAAAAATAAATCCATTCCCTCCATAGCCGATTATTTTGATAAACATACACCCTACCGCATCGTATCAGACGAAGCCTTCCGCCTCGATGCTTCGCTGGCTGTATGCATGATGGTAGACGGGTTACGCTATCTCACCTCGCCCGAAGACCGCATAGCCGGTGCACGTCTGGCAGTAGCATACCAGCACGAAATACTTCACTCCAGCATCAGCCTAAACCAAATCTTAGCGGATGACCTCACTCCTTTCCTACCTGAAGCCTTTGCAGCACAGATGCCTGAATTGCGCCTCATGCCTCTTTATGAGCTATTGGAAAAACTCTTCCTGCTATTCGATATGCAACGCATTGAGCATCAAGACGCCTACCTATGCGCTTTCTACGATGCTGTAACCGAGTACATGCAGCAACATTCGTCTGAGCTAACTGCCTTCATTGCTTTTTGGGACGAACGCCTGCACGAAAAAACCATCCCATCGGGAGAAATAGAAGGTATCCGTATCCTTTCCATCCATAAGTCGAAAGGATTAGAATTCCACACTGTACTGCTCCCTTTCTGCGACTGGAAGATGGAAAACGAAACCAACAATCACCTGATATGGTGTTCAGTGGCAGGAACAGGAAAAGAGACCGACCGTGCCCCGTTCAACGAACTGGACATCGTACCGGTAAATTATTCTTCAGCCATGGCAGACTCTGTTTACCACGACAGCTATTGGGAAGAACGACTCCAGCTATGGGTGGATAACCTGAATCTACTCTACGTGGCGTTTACCCGTGCGTGCAAGAACCTTATTATATGGGGTAAAGCAAACCAGCGGGGCACTGTATCGGAACTACTTGCTGAAGTAGCCCCCCAACTCAACATTTGGGACACAAAAACAGAAGAAACCGAAGAAACATCTCCTCTGACATACACCTTCGGCTCTCTCTGTCCTTCGGAAAATAAAAAACAGGAAAAAGGCTCTGAGAATCCACTTGCAGTACTTCCACAAAGCTTACCTGTACAGGTGGAATCGATAGAAACTCCAATCGAATTCAAACAATCGAACCGTTCTGCCGACTTTATCCGAGGCGATGAAGATGAAGAAGAACACGAACGCTACATCCGTCAAGGACAACTCCTGCATCAAGTGTTTGCTTCCATCACCACTGAATCCGACTTACCTGGAGTCATCAAAAAACTTACGTTTGAAGGCATACTGGAATCGGAAGAGAAAGCATGCGAAATCGAAAAACTTGCTCGTTGGGCGCTAAACCACCCGCAGGTAAAAGACTGGTATGGAGGAAATTGGAGACTCTATAACGAATGCAGCATCATTTACACTGATGAAACCGGAACATTCCAGACACGGCGACCAGACCGCGTAATGATGAAAAAAGACAAAGTGGTAGTAGTCGACTTCAAGTTCGGTAAGAAAAAAAATGTCTACCGCCAGCAGGTAAAAGAATATATGAACCTGCTCATCGGGATGGGCTACAAAAATGTAGAAGGCTACTTGTGGTATGTATTCGGAAACGAGTTGGAAAAAGTATGACTCCACAGAAATCCAGATATCCAGAAACCGATACTTTTCCCCTAAAAAGGCATTAATATCCAATCCCAAGTGACAAATTCCCCAACTACTAACCCTCAATAAACCAATAAAAAAGATGAAAACATTCCTACAAGAAGTAGCACACGACCTATATGAAAAAACGCACGGTGACCTAAGCAATGTTGCCGTGGTTTTCCCCAATAAACGCGCCAGCCTGTTTTTCAACGAGTATTTGGCACATGAAAGCAAGCGCCCCTTGTGGTCGCCCGCCTACACCAGCATCAGCGAATTGTTCCGCCAGTGCTCTCCATGGCAAACAGGCGATTCCGTCAAATTGGTGTGTGACCTGTATAAAGTATTTCGCCAAGTAACCGGAAGTAATGAATCTCTAGACGATTTCTTTTTCTGGGGAGAGATGCTGATAGCCGATTTTGATGACGCAGACAAGAACTTGGCAGATACCCAGGCGCTCTTCAGCAATCTGAAAGACCTGAACGGCTTAACTGATGACTACGATTTTCTGGAAGAAGGACAGAAAGAAGCCCTTTCGCAGTTTTTCCGAAATTTCTCGATTGACCGCGTAACAGAGTTGAAACAACGCTTCATTTCGATATGGGACACACTAGGAGAAATCTACACCCGATATAAAGCATTGCTGGAAAGCCAGCACATTGCTTACGAAGGAATGATGTACCGCCAAGTCATCGACACCCTGAATCCCGACAAACTTCCATACCGGCTGTATGTTTTTGTAGGTTTCAACGTACTGAACAAAGTAGAACATACACTCTTCCATAGACTTGCCGATGCAGGCAAAGCCTTATTTTACTGGGACTACGACACCTTTTACCTGAACCGGACACCTCATGAAGCAGGCGAATTCATCCGCCGGAATTTACGGGATTTCCCATCTGAGCTTCCTCCCTCTTTCTTTAATAACTTAAATCAAGCCAAAGACATTACTTTTGTAGAATCGCCCACTGAAAACGGACAAGCGCGCTACCTGCCCCAATGGCTTCGTGAGAATCTTACCGAAGAAGAAAAAGAAACTGCCGTAGTGCTATGCAACGAGGCACTGCTCCAGTCCGTACTCCATTCGCTTCCCGAAAATGTAAAACACATCAACATCACAATGGGCTTTCCTCTCTCACAAACGCCTGCATATAGTTTTGTCTGTGCCTTGCTGGAACTGCATACTGCAGGATACAACACACAAAACGGACGTTATCGCTTCACCGAAGTAATCAGCCTGCTGAAGCACCCTTATACGCGACAACTCTCGTCACAGGCGGCAGAATTGGAGCAAAGCCTAACCCGTGACAACAGATTCTACCCACTTCCCTCCGAATTAGAAAAAGACGGAATACTGGAGATACTCTTCACGCCCGTTACCACCAACTCCAACTTATGCCAGCTGATTACGAAGGCATTAGAGAAAGTCGCGTTATCTTACCAGCAACAAAAGCCTTCGGATACAACCGCTTTCGACCAGCTTTACCGTGAAGCCTTGTTCAAGACCTATACCTTGATGAACCGATTCTACACACTGATAGAAGACAAAGACTTAAACGTAAAACCCGAGACATTGCAACGCCTGCTTACCCGCGTCATGGCTACTTCGAGTATTCCTTTCCATGGCGAACCAGCCATCGGACTGCAAGTAATGGGAGTACTGGAAACACGCAACCTCGACTTCCGTCACCTCATTATGCTCTCGGTAAACGAAGGCCAACTTCCAAAAGGTGGAAACGATGCCTCATTCATCCCCTACAACCTGCGAAAAGCATTCGGAATGACCACCATCGACCACAAGATAGCCGTCTATGCCTATTATTTTTACCGTCTGTTACAGCGCACGGAAAAAGCTACACTGATATTCAACACTGCTACTGACGGCATCAACCGTGGCGAAATGTCGCGCTTCATGCTCCAATTCATCATCGAATGGGGGTATCCCGTCAAGCGTTTGAGACTGGAAGCTGCACAATCGCCACAAGGCTCTACCCCTATCTGTATCTCCAAAGGACCGACCGTCCTCCGACGCTTATGGGAAACCTTCGATGTACGTTACAACCCAAAAGCTGTACTTTCGCCCTCGGCATTGAACTGTTACCTGGACTGCCCGTTAAAATTCTACTACAAGTATGCGGCACACCTCAATGCCCCCGATGAAATCTCTCCTGAAATTGATGCTGCCAAATTCGGCAGTATTTTCCACCATGCTGCCGAACACATCTACAAAGACCTGACAACACACGGAAAAGTCATCAATCAAGAAACAATAGAGAATCTGCTGAAAAATGAAGTTCGCTTACAGGACTATGTCGACAAAGGTTTCAAAGAACTTTTTTTCCATCTGCCTCCTGAAGAAAAACCCACTTACAATGGTATCCAACTTATTAATTCAGCTGTCATACTACGCTATGTGAAGCAACTGCTCCAGAAGGACCTGAAGCATGCACCATTCACGTTCGTCAGTTCAGAATACCCCGTCTACGAAGAACTGAAACTCACCGTAGCCGACACCGTCCTACATTCACGTATCGGAGGCATCATTGACAGAATAGATTGGAAAGACAACATTCTGCGCATCGTCGATTATAAGACTGGAGGAAACGCCGACACGCCATCCAGCATAGAATCGCTCTTTTCTCCCGACCTCAAACGTTCGAGTCATGTATTCCAAACATTCCTCTACGCTGCTATCGTATGCCGCAAGCTACGGGAGAAACAAGACACACGCCAAGTAGCTCCCTCACTGCTGTACATACACCGGGCTGCCTCAGAAAACTACACGCCAGTCATCCAACTGGGTGAAGCACGAAAAGCTGAACCAGTTTACGACTTTGCCCGTTACGAAATGGAGTTCCGCGAACGACTGAAACTGTTGCTGATGGAAATCTTCTCCCCGGAAATCCCATTCACACAAACCGAGATTCCGGATAAATGCACCTATTGTGATTTCAAGGATTTATGCCGGAAATAACGGATAATCCTATCTTCAAAAGAGGATTATCCGACCTGACACAGAAGATAATCCTCTTCTCATTCACCGCATTGTGGACATTTAACCTTAGCCTTGCAATATTGAGTACTACAACAATTTCACATACCCCAAACGAGTATAACGCACTCCGCGACTCTCGTAATGCGATATCACCTTAGCAGAAGCAAGATGCAACATCTCGTGAGCAATGACCTTTCGTGTATGGCAACTTAATACATTGGGCGAAAGACTACGTCCGCCTGCTTTAAGAAAAAACGTAAAACGATTTCCATCACGGTCGGCTGCCAAAATATATTGGTCCACATAAAAATCAGGCTTGTAAATATCTACTTGTAGACGGACATTCAACACTGTCAGAAAAAGTTCCTTCAAACGCTCGCCTACTTGCCCCACATTATGGCTCACCGATGAAACGCGACGCTTTTGTACTGTCAGTTCAAAATGAACACGTGCAAACTCTTTGGCCAGAACAACCAATGGTTCGTAACGCTTGAGACTAGGTACAAATTTATTTGCCAGCCACAATACGTAAGAAGGATCAATATAATACACTTCAGCCAATCGTTTGCCACGGTACTTTCCGAAAGGAACAAAATCTTCCGATTGTCCATAATAGCATTCAAAAACCCTATTATCAAATACTTCAAGTTTTACATTACAATTTTGAAGCAAAGAAAAAGCACGTTCAGCCGCCATATCAAAAGTGACGGCAAGTGTCCGTATAAATAAAGGAATCTCTACGTTGGGGAAGAAACGCCAGAAAGCATAATATGGACGATAAGCTGTAGCCACACTAATAGCATAACAACCATTAACGGTTGTCCTGCCCCGATTGAATTCACCGATACGGGCTATTACCGTTTCTGCCAACCGGGAAGATACTTGATATAAAGTCAAGTCATAATCCATATTCTCCCTTTTTTGCAAAGATAAGATTTTCAAGTCTATTTTACTACATATTCCCGACAAGAATCAAATAAAAGCATCATCATACCCTTTGGCAAGCATACTCTTTTCCAGTTGGTGATAAGCAGACTGCAAACGCTTGGCTATTGTCGATTTGTTCGAATTTAATTTGACGGCAATAGCCTCTAAAGTCATTCTTTTCCAGATTTTCATCTCTACCAATATTCTTAATTCCTCCGGAAGCTCCTTGACCGATTTCCTTAGTTCTGCATATTTATGTTCTCTATCCTGCGAACTTAATTCATATTCATTTTGCCAATCTTTCACCGTCTCCAAATCCAAATCTGTGATTTTAGGCTTCATTTTCCTACAATAGCTACATAAATAATTGTCAACTACACAATGTAGCCAACCTCCAAATTTCCCATTTTCCTTGTAAGCTGTCTTCAGTTTAATACTGAAATGAATGGATAAATCTTGAAAAACATCTTCAGCTTCTTCAATACTGGATATGATTTGACGAATAGAATGTTTAATCTGGTCGGCATAGCGGTGTAAAAGAATAGCAAATGCCTCATTGTTTCCAGACTGAAATAAAGAAATCAGCTCTTCATCAGAGCTAACGAGTAAATTCATAGTATCTGTTTTTATGGTTTATAAATTAATTCAATTACAAATGAAAACATCTATCATACAGTCAATCATTTAAGAAAGATATAAATCATTTTGCTGTAAAGGAAATATTTTTTCAGTAAAAAAGCTAATGAAAAAGGATTTTTTTTCGAAATATCTTAGATAAATACCGTTTTCTCCTTTAAATGACTGGTTCTAAGAAACAGTTGCAAGACCTAACCCCCAAAACCAAGTCTTTCAGCCAACTATTTTCATAGGTATATCCGTAGTCTGCCAACAACCGACAATAGAAAATAAATACTTCGCCATTAAAAGCTATGTTTCAGATGCAGTTGCATATATGAACTGCATCTGAAACATAGCTTCATTTTTAAGAACGACAGATGGGCAAAGTGCAGGCATCCGTGAATCATTGTTATTGGAAGAACACATCGTCCAGCCTGCTGGCATTTTCTTCTTCCATTTCAGTCAATTTGTCCTTACAAGGGTCAAAATCACCTGGTATGTCAAAGCGTTCCTCTTCAGAATAGCCCAATTCCTTATCAGCATAAACTTTTTGCATAAAGAGTCCCCATACCGGAAGTGCCATCGAAGCACCTTGTCCATCACGCATCGTGTCAAAATGGATATCACGCTCTACACCGCCAACCCAGCATCCAGACACCAATGAAGGAGTAAATCCCATAAACCAACCATCCGAATTACGGTTAGTTGTTCCGGTCTTTCCACCCATATCTGCCTTAATGCCATACAAACGGCGCACACGTCCTCCGGTACCCTCATTAATAACGGCACGCAGCATCACCAACATTTTATAAGCACTCGATTCACTGATTACCTCATCGACCTGTGGAGTAAAGTTAGCAATGACATTTCCCTCATTATCCTCAATGCGCGAAACAAACAGCGGTGCCGTGCGGATGCCCCGGTTGGCAAATGCCGTATAAGCACTAACCATTTCTCCTACCGATATCTCACACGGACCCAGACAAAGAGAGACAGTGGGCTGTATGTCTTTGTTCAGCACACCGAACGAGTGAATCAACCTCGCCAGCGCATAAGGGCTAAGCTTACTCATCAGATAAGCCGATATCCAGTTATTCGAGTTGGCAAGTCCCCACTTCAGAGTAACCACTTCACCATAATGCGAACGGGAAGAGTTACGTGGCGACCAAGCTTTTCCGTTCTCATCGAAAAGTGTCTGTTCCACATTACGTACTTCATCACAAGGCGAAAAACCATTCTCCATCGCTAGCGAATAAAGGAAAGGCTTGATGGTAGACCCTACCTGACGGCGTCCTACCATTGCCATGTCATACTGGAAGTAATTATAATTAGGCCCGCCTACGTATGCCTTCACGTAACCGGTCACAGGATCCATCGACATGAACCCGGCACGCAGAAAATACTTATAATAACGAATGGAGTCCATCGGTGTCATGATAGTATCTTTTTCTCCCTCGTATGAAAAAACCGTCATCTCATGCTTGGTGTTGAAGGCCTGACGGATTTCTTCTTCCGAGCATCCTGCTTTCTTCATCTGACGGTAGCGGTCGGTCTGACGCATTGAGCGGTCCATTATCTCGTTCACTTCTTCTTGCGTCAGCTGGTTGGTATAAGGAGCTGTCTTCCGCCCCATCTTCTCCTTAAAGAAGCGAGGCTGGAGATACTTCGCCACATGCTCGTAAACCGCCTCTTCAGCATATTGCTGCATCCGGGAGTTGATAGTGGTGTAAATCTTCAACCCGTCGGTGTAAATGTTATAGTTGGTGCCGTCCTTTTTCTTGTTCTTCGCACACCAACCGTAAAGCGGATTGGTTTTCCAGGCAATGGAGTCTTCGTAATACTGCTGCATCTGCCAGCCGCGATACTTACTCTTATCGGGCTGCTTAGCAGTCATAATATGACGCAGGTATTCACGAAAATAAGTAGCCAGCCCATCCTTATGGTCAACAGGCTGGAACCTTAACTTGAGCGGAAGTGCCTGCAACGAGTCACATTCAGCCCGCGTAATATAATTCGCCTTGCGCATCTGGTCGAGCACTGTATTTCGACGTCCCCGCGAACGTTCGTTAAACCTGCGCGGATTATAAAGCGAAGGATTCTTACACATGCCAACCAGTGTTGCAGCCTCTTCGATGGAAAGTTCTTTCGGATCTTTCGAGAAATAAGTTTTTGCCGCCGTTTTGATACCCACAGCATTGTTTAAGAAATCGAACTTATTGAGATACATCGTGAGGATTTCTTCTTTTGTATAATAACGCTCCAACTTGACGGCTATCACCCACTCTATCGGCTTCTGTAACAGACGTTCCATCACATTGTCTGCCGTAGGTGAATAAAATTGCTTGGCAAGCTGCTGGGTAATCGTACTGCCTCCTCCGGCATTCTTCTGCATCAGTATTCCGCGCTTGATTACCGCGCGCAAGAAAGCACGAAAATCAATGCCGGAATGTTCGCTGAAGCGCACGTCTTCTGTAGCAATCAATGCATGAACCAAATTGGGCGACAAATCATTATAGCCTACATAAACACGATTTTCCTTGCTATACGACCATGTCCCCAGTAATTGGTCATCATCGGATATAATCTGGGTAGCAAATTTCAGATTGGGATTTTCCAATTCCTCCACCGGAGGCACATAGCCTATCCATCCTTTCGCTATAGCCGTAAATACAACCGCCACGGCCAGACTACTCAAGACCACCAAAATCCACAATGCGCATATGAACTTCTTTCTCATAATTCTTATACCTTAATATATAAACATAGAACCCAGAAATACAATGGCACAAAAAGAGGAATGTCTTGCTTCGCCGACAAAGAAAAACACTGCACCTTCATACTCTTGTGTCCGATATTACTCTTTACGAAGTGCAAAAGTATAAAAAATGCCGGAATAAAAACCGTTCATTCTATTTTTTTGACTATCTTTGAACTCCGGTATTTATTAAAGAACTATCATTAAACGGAAAATATGGAAAATAGAAGTTTAGTCACTATTGCCAACCACTCGAAGGAACGCATCCTTTATCTGCTGGAAATGGCACAAGAGTTTGAAAAGAAACCAAACCGTCACTTGTTGGACCAGAGAATCGTTGCGACCCTTTTTTTTGAACCTTCCACCCGCACGCGTCTGAGTTTTGAGACAGCTGCCAATCGTTTAGGTGCAAAAGTCATCGGATTCACCGACCCCAAGGTGACAAGTTCTTCGAAAGGAGAAACCCTGAAAGACACCATCATGATGGTAAGCAATTATGCCGATATCATCGTCATGCGTCACTACTTGGAGGGAGCCGCACGCTATGCCAGCGAAATAGCACCCGTTCCTATCGTCAACGCGGGCGACGGGGCCAACCAGCATCCTTCTCAAACCATGCTTGACCTCTATTCCATCTATAAGACACAGGGTACACTGGAAAATCTGAACATCTATCTGGTAGGTGATTTGAAATACGGACGCACAGTACATTCCCTCCTGATGGCAATGCGCCATTTTAACCCGACTTTCCATTTCATCGCCCCCAACGAACTGAAAATGCCGGAAGAATACAAACTGTACTGCAAGGAACATCACATCCATTACGAAGAACACAGCGACTTCAACGAGGAAACCATTGCCAATGCAGACATCCTGTACATGACCCGTGTACAACGCGAACGCTTCACCGACCTGATGGAATACGAACGGGTAAAAGACGTGTATATCCTGCACAACAAAATGCTGGAGCACACACGGCCTAACCTTCGCATCCTTCATCCGTTACCCCGCGTGAACGAAATAGCCTACGATGTGGATAATAACCCGAAAGCCTACTATTTCCAACAAGCACAAAACGGCCTGTACGCACGTGAAGCCATTCTTTGTGATGTATTAGGAATTACGCTGGACGAAGTGAAAGCAGATACCAACCGAATCATGAACCTTTAAAACTTTTGATGTAATGAGCAACAAAAAAGAATTGCAAGTAGCCGCCCTTGAAAACGGAACGGTAATCGACCATATACCTTCAGACAAGCTGTTTACCGTAGTATCCTTGCTCGACCTGCAACACATGGACAGCAACATCACTATCGGAAACAACTTCGAAAGTAAAAAACTGGGAAAGAAAGGCATCATCAAGATTGCCGGACGGTTCTTTACCGATGAGGAAATCAGCCGCCTTTCTGTAGTGGCACCCAACATGAAGCTGAACATCATCCGCAACTACGAGGTAGTGGAAAAGAAAGAAGTGGTGATGCCATCCGAACTGAAAGGAATCGTGAAATGCAACAATCCAAAATGCATCACCAACAACGAGCCGATGCAGACGTGGTTCCATGTCGCCGACAAAGAACAGGGTATCCTGAAATGCCATTATTGCGAGAAAGAACAACAGGTAGACAACATCAAACTAATCTGACACACAAACCATGAAACAAGACTGGAAACCTGGCACGATGATATACCCCCTGCCAGCCGTACTTGTGAGTTGCGGAAGCACGGAAGAAGAATACAACATACTGACCATAGCGTGGGTAGGAACCATCTGTTCCAACCCACCCATGTGCTACATCTCCGTACGACCGGAACGACACTCCTACCCGATTCTGAAAAAGAACATGGAATTTGTCATCAACCTGACCACCAAAGATATGGCATTCGCTACCGATTGGTGCGGTGTACGCTCAGGCAAAGACTATAATAAGTTTGAGGAAATGCACCTCACGCCAGGCAAGGCTTCAATGGTGCAGGCACCACTCATCGAGGAATCACCTCTATGTATCGAATGCAGGGTGAAAGACATTATCGCCCTTGGCTCGCACGACATGTTCATAGCAGATGTCGTCAATGTAAAAGCTGATGAAAAATATTTAAATACAGAAACCGGGAAATTTGAACTTGCACAATCCAATCTATTAGTATATATCCACGGCGGATATTATGAAACAGGAGAAAAAATAGGAAAATTCGGTTGGTCTGTAGAAAAGAAGAAATAAGATGAGAACAAATGCCTTTATCCTGCTTTGCCTTATGGGGCTGTCCGGACTTTCCGCACACGCCCAAACAGAATCGCGCAATGAGACAAACGCCCCCAAGGTCAATATAGGCATCAAGGCAGGATTTAATTCCACCATGTTCTTCATCGACCATTTTACATTAGGAGAAAATGAGCTGCAAGATATCCAGAACAACTACAAGATAGGATATTTCGGAGCCTTTTTCTGCCGCTTCAATTTAAAAAAACACCATTTCCTACAAACCGAATTTTCGTATAACGTTTCAAAAGGGAGTATTTCGATTCCGAATGATGTAAACAATGCAGGACTAATAGATGACAATGCCTTGGTAAAAACAGACATCCATTCTATCGACATGCCTTTGCTTTATGGTTACAAATTCGTAGATGCCTATCCATACGGCATGGCATTCTTTATCGGACCGAAAGTTGCATACGCATGGGAAAAACATACCAAAAGCGAATATTCCGGGTTTTATCAGCAAGGAATCAAAGAAGAAATACGTCCCTTCAGCTTTAGTGGAGTAGTCGGACTTGCAGTCAATGTATCAAACATTTTTTTCGACTTCCGCTATGAAATCGGATTACACGATTTGGTTCAATCCATCACATACGACAAGACACTGACTGAAAATCCTTATAATACCCAAGACATTTCCCTAAAACGTCGCCGGAATGTATTAAGTTTCTCAGTAGGTGTAATATTTTAACATCAAATTATTTTATCAAAAAAACATACAACTATGAAAAGAGACGATTTAATTTTCGACATTATCGAAAGAGAACACCAACGTCAACTGAAAGGCATAGAACTGATTGCTTCCGAAAATTTCGTAAGCGATGAAGTAATGCAAGCCATGGGGTCATGCCTCACTAATAAATATGCCGAAGGTTATCCTGGCAAACGCTATTATGGAGGTTGTGAAGTTGTAGACCAAAGCGAACAACTCGCCATCGACCGCATCAAGAAAATCTTCGGTGCCGAATGGGCAAACGTCCAGCCTCACTCTGGAGCACAAGCCAATGCAGCCGTATTCCTTGCAGTATTAAACCCTGGAGACAAGTTCATGGGACTGAATCTGGCACACGGAGGACACTTATCCCACGGTTCGGCCGTCAACACTTCAGGCATCATCTACACACCTTGCGAATATAACCTGAATAAAGAAACCGGACGTGTAGACTATGACCAGATGGAAGAAATCGCACTACGCGAACATCCCAAATTGATTATCGGAGGTGGTTCTGCCTATTCACGCGAATGGGATTACAAACGCATGCGCGAAATTGCAGACAAAGTAAATGCCATTCTGATGATTGACATGGCTCACCCAGCCGGACTGATTGCTGCCGGTCTGCTCGACAATCCGGTAAAATACGCACATATCGTAACGTCTACTACTCATAAAACTTTACGAGGACCACGTGGAGGCATCATCCTAATGGGAAAAGACTTTCCCAATCCTTGGGGAAAGAAAACGCCCAAAGGTGAAATCAAAATGATGTCACAATTGCTTGACTCTGCCGTATTCCCCGGTATCCAGGGTGGCCCGCTGGAACATGTGATTGCAGCAAAGGCTGTCGCCTTTAATGAAATCCTCCAACCCGAATGGAAAGACTATGCTTTACAAGTAAAGAAAAATGCCGCTACATTAGCACAGGCATTGATAGACCGCGGATTTACCATCGTATCCGGCGGTACAGACAACCATTCGATGTTAGTAGACCTGCGAACCAAATATCCCGACCTGACCGGAAAAGTAGCTGAGAAAGCGTTGGTTTCGGCAGATATTACCGTAAATAAGAACATGGTTCCGTTTGATACCCGTTCAGCATTCCAAACCTCTGGAATCCGTTTAGGAACTCCAGCCATTACGACACGGGGTGCAAAAGAAGACCTAATGTATGAAATTGCCGAAATGATAGAAACGGTATTATCGAACGTAGACAATGAAGAAGTGATAGCTTCCGTTCGTACCCGTGTAAACAACACGATGAAAAACTATCCCTTATTTGCATATTAAATGTATCATATAAAAAGCTTATGAAAAAAACAAGTTGTATGGCTATCTTACTGAGCGGATGCTTGGTACTTAGCGGTTGTGGAAGTTTAAACAACACCGCCAAAGGAGGAATGATTGGAGGTGGTGGCGGAGCAGCTTTGGGTGCCCTCATCGGAGGTATTGCCGGTCATGGAAAAGGCGCAGCAATCGGTGCTGCTGTAGGAGCTGCCGTAGGAACAGGCGCAGGGGTCTTGATTGGTAAGAAAATGGATAAGGCTGCCGAACAGGCTGCGCAAATCGAAGGAGCAGAAGTAGAACAGGTTACGGATAACAATGGCTTACAAGCCGTCAAAGTAACATTCGATTCGGGCATCTTATTTGCTACCAGCAGCTCTACCCTGAGCACTTCTGCCAAAGCGGCTCTAAGCAAATTTGCCAACAACGTATTAATCCAAAATCCCGATATGGATGTAGCCATCTATGGATATACCGACAATACGGGTTGGAAAAACAGCACCGCAGAACAAAGTGTACAGAAAAATCAAGCCCTCTCACAAGAACGAGCACAAAGTGTATCCAGCTACCTTCTCAGTTGCGGTACTACTGCCTCACAAATCAAAACAGTGGAAGGATTGGGCGAAAGCAATCCGGTTGCAGACAACAGCACCGAAGCAGGCCGTCAAGAAAACCGGCGTGTAGAGGTATATATGTATGCCAGCCAGCAAATGATACAAGCAGCCGAAGCTGGCACATTGCAATAATATGGCAGAACAATACTGAATCAAGGATATTCAGTAAATGACCTCAAAAATTAAGAAGCTGTTTTGAATTTATCGTGCGATGATTTGGGATGAGTTTTTGAGGCATTTTCGCTTCTGTGATGAGGAAGATAGCGGGCTATCTGACGAAGAACAGGAGCGAAAAGAACCAAAAAATCGCCCAAAGCACACACGAAAACGGATACATCAAGCCAAGAAAAACTTTTTGGAGAAATTCAAAACAGCTTCTAAATGGCATATGAAGATGATTGCCTATACTCATCTCATATGCCATTTTTATTGGATTCTCACTTATGTTGTATAAATCCTGTTTTATACTTCTTGCGGCATTAATTTGTGCATTTTGTCGCTTGTCACATTTGTCAAGCCGGATTTGTGCCTGTACACTTTATGTCTACCGGTTGCTTTTCCAAGCCAAACCCTAACATCAGCTTAGTCCGACCATCCAATCTCCATGACTACCTTGTTTGTAAGATTATTAATCTTCATGCCGGAAGATTATTAATCTTCACGCTGTAAGATTAATAATCTTACAAGCAAGGCAGCTATATTGCGGAGAGAACAAAGCTTGATTGTCATGCCGGACGTGTAAGCCGGCGTAATTGAAGAAGCGGATTGACAATCCGGTGTGACACAGGCAACAGAAGTAATACCGACTGTGTGTATTCCATTAAAATGCACAATTCCACACTGTTCAAAATATAAGCTTTGTAATTCTGCATTTCTAGGAATAGCCAGAGTTAAATGCATAGCAACCGGCATACTCCCAAACATCGAACAGAAAAAAGACCGCTTCTCCCGAAGCAGTCTTTTTAATATCCAATTGAATTTGTTAGGGTTAGTATAAGCATTTGTAAATGCTAAGTGTGGTGCAAAGATACAACTTTATTTGATTACTTGATAAAAACTTTCCCAATTATTATTGAATTCCATCATAGAATGGAAAAGAAAGTTAGCTCCTTCTTGTGTCAATACTTCGTCAGGTAAGGGGCCGGTATTTACAGCTACTGTAAAAATGCCTGCCGCTACTCCTGCTTTTACTCCCAATGGGGCATTTTCTACCACGATGGCTTCGTTTGCTTTTACCCCTGCTTTCTGGAGTCCCATAAGATAAGGCTCCGGATTGGGCTTTCCGTATTTGACATCAAAAGCCGTTACCATTAATTCAGGTCTGAAAATATCCGGAAAGTTCTTATTGAGCCGTTCCAATAATGATTTTTGACCTGAACCGGTGACAATGACCGGTGTTAATCCTTCTCCTTTTATTTTTTGTAATAATTCGTATGCGCCCGGCATACGTTCTGCTTGGGGTAATGAATTGAAAATTTCGGATTTGGTTTCGTAGATGTTTTCAATTTCTTCATCCGTCGCTTCTTTCTTCCGCTGGCGGGCACTTATGATGTTGATAGTATCTGCTCCCGTACGCCCTTCGTGCAAATAAGCCTCTTCAGGAGACATTTGCAGGTTGTAACGTTTCATCGCTTCGTGCCACGCTGCCGCATGGTTTTTCATGGAGTCGAACAATACGCCGTCCATGTCGAATAATACAGCTTTCAAGTCGAGTGACCCGAAGCGATGTGCTTGCAGATAAGTCCGAATTGCTTCTTCAAACATAGGCTACTTGTTCAAACGGGCTTGGATAGCTTTCGATTCTGCTTCGTATCCCGGTTTGTTCAGCAAGGCGAACATGTTTTTCTTGTAAGCTTCTACACCTGGCTGGTTGAACGGATTGACCTCCAGCAAATAGCCGCTGATACCGCATGCTTTTTCAAAGAAATAAATCAGCTCGCCCAGATAGAATTCATTCAGCATCGGAACGCTGACGCGCATATTGGGCACTCCTCCGTCTACATGGGCCAATTGAGTACCTAATTCTGCCATCTTATTGACTTCATCAATGCGTTTTCCGGCAAGGAAGTTCAGACCGTCCAAGTTTTCTGCATCGGTAGGAACTTTCAATTCATGGTTAGGTGTCTCGACGGACACTACGGTTTCATAAATGGTACGTTCGCCTTCCTGAATCCACTGTCCCATTGAGTGTAAGTCTGTAGAGAAGTCTACCGAGCTTGGATAAATGCCTTTGTGGTCTTTTCCTTCCGATTCGCCGAACAATTGTTTCCACCATTCCATGAAATAGTGCAGTTTAGGCTGGAAGTTGACGAGGATTTCAATTTTCTTTCCATTCTGGTACAGTTCATTGCGAGTTGCCGCATATAAGGCAGAAGGATTTTCCATCAGGTTCTCGCTGGCACATACCTTTTCCATTTCGCGTGCTCCGTTTACCAGCTGTTCGATATCGAATCCTGCCACGGCAATGGGCAACAGACCTACCGGAGTCAATACAGAGAAACGTCCGCCTACATTGTCAGGAATGATAAACGACTTGTATCCTTCTTTGTCGGCAGTAGTGCGGGCTGCACCTTTCTTGGCATCGGTTACAGCTACGATAACTTTGCGTGCCATTTCTTTACCGCGTTGTCTTTCGCATTGCTCTTTCAACAAACGGAATGCGAGGGCGGTTTCTGTTGTTGTTCCTGATTTGGATATGTTGATGATACCAAACTTTTTATCTTGCAAGTAAGTGGTCAACTCGTACAGATAGTCTTCGCCGATGTTATGTCCTGCGAATAAAATAACAGGCTGGCCTGCTTTTTTCTCTTTCAGCCATGCAAAACTGTCAGACATCGCTTCGATAACGGCACGGGCACCCAAGTAGCTTCCTCCAATGCCGGCAACAACTACTACTTCACAATTTTCACGTAATACTTGAGCTGTAGCTTTTAAATCGTCCAAGTGTTCTTGAGTGATAGAAGAAGGCAGGTGCAGCCATCCCAGGAAATCGTTTCCAAGGCCGGTGCCTTTTTCCAGAGTTTCCATACAAGCTTTTACTTTGGGTTCGTAAGAAGCTAATTTTTCTTTAGAAATGAATCCTAAAGTCTTTTCGATGTTAAGTTTGATATTTTCCATAATAGTATATGTATTTTATCTGAATGAATCAGTCAGTAATTTTATCTCAATCATGGGAGAAATGCGTTCGTACAGGATGTTGTAGACAGCATCTACTATCGGCATATTCACATGCAGGTGCTTGTTCAGTTCCTTGATGCATTTTGTGCCGTAATAGCCCTCTGCTATCATTTCCATTTCGATTTGTGCACTTTTCACCGAGTATCCTTTGCCTATCATGGTACCGAACACACGGTTACGGCTGAAGTTGGAATAAGAGGTAACGAGCAAATCGCCTAAATAAGCCGAGTCGTTGGTGCATCGGTCTACCGGATGTACCGTGTCTAAGAAACGGTTCATCTCTTGCAGGGCATTCGAGACCAATACAGCCTGGAAATTATCTCCATACTTCAGACCGCTGCAGATACCTGCCGCTATGGCGTATACGTTTTTCAACACCGAAGCATATTCGATTCCTGCCACATCCGTATTTACGGAAGTCTTGATATATTGTCCGCTCAGCTGGCGGGCGAACATTTTGGCTTTTTCGATGTCTTTACATCCCACGGTAAGGTAAGAAAGACGCTCCAGAGCCACTTCTTCCGCGTGGCAAGGACCTGCCAGTACGGCGATGTTTTCTTCGGGCACATCATACATCTTGTGAAAATAATCGGATATGATCATGTTTTCATCGGGTACGATACCCTTGATGGCTGTTACGATGAACTTGTCCTTTAGCTTCGTTTTCAGCTTTTTCAGGTGTGCTTTCAAGTAAGGTGAAGGAGTGACGAATATCAGCGTATCCGATTCTCTCACTACTTTGTTTATATCCGATGAAAAGTTAATGCATTTGATGTTGAAGCGCACACTGGTCAGGTAAGCCGGATTATGCCCCAACCGCTTGAAGTCCTCGATGCGGTCGTCTCGGCGCATATACCAGTTTATCGTACCGGCTTGGGCAAGGACAATCTTTGCGATAGCCGTTGCCCAGCTTCCTCCACCCATGATTGCTATTTTCCCGGGTAATTTCATGTTTGTTTTTTACTTACATGATTTTACTTATCCATGCTGCGATTTCGTCAACACTTGGATTAGCCAGTCCCAATTTATATTTCTTGTTTACTCCGCAGATGTCCATTTGCAGCTTTTGCGGATTAACTTCTTTCATGTCTGATACCAAATTATATCCTGCTTTTTGGATAAGCGGGACCCATTCTTCAGGAATGCCTAAAGCAGTAAATTTTTCAGTTTTATCTTTAGGGGTCACCTTTTCGGGACGCATCTGCGGGAAGAACAATACTTCCTGAATGAAAGTCTTGCCCGTCATAAGCATAACCAGACGGTCGATGCCGATTCCGATACCGCTTGTAGGAGGCATACCGTATTGCAGGGCACGCAAGAAGTCCTGGTCAATAATCATCGCTTCATCATCGCCTTTGTCGGCTAAGCGCATCTGTTCCTTGAAACGTTCTTCCTGGTCTATCGGGTCATTCAGTTCCGAGTATGCATTAGCCAGCTCTTTTCCGTTCACCATCAGTTCGAAACGTTCGGTCAGTCCGGGTTTCGAGCGGTGCATCTTGGTAAGGGGCGACATCTCTACGGGATAATCGGTGATGAACGTGGGTTGTATAAAGGTGCCTTCGCAGAACTCGCCGAAGATTTCATCAATCAGCTTGCCCTTGCCCATGGTGTCGTCGATTTCCATGTTCAGCTTTTGGCACACTTCGCGGATTTGTGCCTCGTCCATGCCGGTCAGGTCATAGCCGGTCTTTTCTTTGATGGCTTCCAGGATAGGCAAGCGGCGGTAAGGCGCCTTAAAGCTGATGATGTTGCCGTCAATTTCGCGTTCGGGCTTTCCGTTTACGGCGATGCAGACGGTTTCCAACAGCTTCTCGGTGAATGCCATCATCCAGTTGTAATCCTTATACTGTACGTACAGTTCCATACAAGTGAACTCCGGATTATGATTGCGGTCCATGCCTTCGTTGCGGAAGTTCTTGCCGATTTCGTATACACCTTCGAATCCGCCCACTATGAGCCGCTTCAGATAAAGTTCGGTCGCGATACGCAGGTACATGTCGGTATCAAGAGCGTTGAAGTGGGTAATGAAGGGCTTGGCGCTTGCACCGCCTGCAATGTTCTGCAAGGTAGGGGTCTCTACCTCCGTATAGCCGGCTTCGTCCAGTACGCGGCGGATGGTACGTATCACCGTAGCGCGTTGCAGGAAGATGTCTTTCACTCCGTCATTTACTATCAGGTCCACGTAGCGTTGGCGATAGCGCAGTTCGGGGTCTTCGAACTTGTCATACGCCACGCCATCCTTGTATTTTACAATGGGAAGCGGGCGGAGCGATTTCGCCAGCACGGTCAGCTTCTGCGCATGGATGGATATTTCTCCCATCTGAGTTCGGAATACAAAACCTTCAATGCCGATGAAGTCGCCTAAGTCGAGCAAGCGTTTAAATACCACATTATATAAATCTTTGTTTTCATCCGGACAGATGTCATCACGGGTGATATATACTTGGATACGTCCTTTCGAGTCTTGTAGTTCGATGAAAGAAGCTTTCCCCATTACACGACGTGACATCATGCGTCCTGCAACTGATACTTTGCGCGGTTCTGCCTCGTCATCCTTGAATTCGGCTTTTATATCGGTTGAAAATGCATTAGTTACATACTCGGCAGCAGGGTACGGTTCGATGCCCATCGCTTTCATCTCATTCAGACTGTTACGCCTGATAATCTCCTGTTCACTTAGTTCTAATACGTTCATTTGTCAGTACATTAACTCAATTTCGCTACAAAAATAAAAAATATTTTGCAATCTATCCCTATGTTCACCATTTCTTTTTATGAATTCCACCTTAAGCTGGCAGCTTCTGACTTCTTTTGCCTCTTGGAAAATGCTTTCGTTAGTACCCTATCGGCAAGACATCGAAGCCCATTTATTAAAATTTTACTCATTTTGTTGGGTAATGCCGATTAATTCGTTACCTTTGGGGATGTTTCTAACGATATGAAAAGCATTATGAAAGTCATTATTCTGCAAACCGATATTTGTTGGGCAAATCCAGCAACGAATCAAAAGCATATTGAAAAGATGATGGAGGCGCATACGGGAGCCGACCTTTATGTGCTGCCCGAAATGTTTTCGACCGGTTTTTGTACGCAGCCTGAGGGAGTGGCAGAGACGGAATGCGAGTCACTTCGATGGATGGAGCAACAAGCAAGGAAACGCGAATGCGCTATTGCCGGAAGCGTAGCAACCGAAGAAGACGGTAAATATTACAATCGTTTTTATTTTGTATACCCTGATGGGCAGGTATGCTGGTACGACAAAAAGCATTTGTTCACATACGGGGGCGAAGATAAGCATTATACGCCTGGCAATAAACGTGTGATTGTTCCGTTTCGGGGCGTACGCTTCCTGTTGGAAGTCTGCTATGACCTGCGTTTTCCTGTCTGGTCGCGCAATCGGGGCGATTACGATGCCATCCTTTATGTGGCAAGCTGGCCGACACCACGCGTGGAAGCATGGAAAATGTTGCTCCGTGCCCGTGCCATTGAGAATCAGTGCTATGTAATAGCCGTGAACCGTGTGGGTAAGGACCCTACATGTGAATATTGTGGGGGAAGTGCTGTAATAGACCCTTACGGGCACACACTAGCTGCCTGCAAGGACGAGTGTGAGGAAGGAACTGAAGCCATCGTGGATATGGACAGTTTGGAAGTTTTCCGCAAAAAGTTTCCCGTACTGGACGATGCCGACGGATTTTCTATGTCTTTTTCCACTACAGATTATTAATTGATTAAAATGAAAAAATTCATCACGAAAACACGAAATCCAGTTAATGATTAATGTCAATGTGTGGATAACTAATCACAGAGAATAGTCTCATTGCTGTTATCATTTTTTATTATTACATTTTGGATTCATGTTATTCGATGGTGAACCAATAAACACATTTATGGAAAATAGCGAAAAATTTTTATTATTGGGTGACCAGGCAATAGCTTTGGGAGCCATCCATGCAGGGATTTCAGGGGTATATGCCTATCCGGGAACTCCCTCAACCGAGATTACGGAATACATACAAGATTCGTCTCTGGCAAAAGCCAGAGGATTACACAGTACCTGGTGTACTAACGAGAAGACTGCAATGGAAGCGGCTTTAGGAGTTTCATATGTGGGCAAGCGTGCATTGGTATGCATGAAACACGTGGGCATGAACGTATGTGCCGATGCTTTTGTTAATTCTGCCATCACGGGAGTGAACGGCGGTATCGTAGTTGTAGCGGCAGACGATCCTTCAATGCATTCATCGCAGAACGAACAAGACTCTCGTTTTTATGGCAAGTTTGCGATGGTACCTGTCTTAGAACCTTCATCGCAACAAGAGGCATACGATATGATGGCATATGCCTACGAACTTTCGGAACGGGAAAAACTTCCTGTACTGATGCGTATTGTAACTCGTTTGGCACACTCACGTGCAGCGGTGCAAGTGAAAAGTTCATTTCTTGATGTGACTTGTACGGGAAGGGAATCAGTACCTTCCGATTGGGTATTGCTGCCAGGTAATGCTCGCCGGCGCTATCTGGAAGTAATTGCCGCCCAACCCCAACTGCTTCAGTTAGCGGAAACTTCTCCTTTCAATAAAACCGTATCACGCGAAGGAAAGGCTGAACGGGGCATTGTAGCATGCGGCATCGGTTATAACTATGTGATGGAAAATTATCCCGAAGGATGTCCGTTCCCGATGGTAAAGGTATCGCAATACCCGCTCCCGATGAAACAGATAGCCGACCTGGCAGAGTCGTGCAAGGAAATACTAGTGGTGGAAGACGGCCAGCCTTTTGTAGAAGAACAATTGAAAGGTTTGCTTCCTTCTCCCTACATAGTGAAAGGACGTCTGAGCGGAGACTTGCCACGCACCGGAGAATTAACCCCTGATAGTGTGAAGATAGCATTAGGCATTGCCAGCGTAGAGGTGTATGCTCCTGCGCAACATTTAGTACCGCGTCCACCTGCCTTGTGTGTTGGATGCGGCCATCGTGACGTATATGATGCATTAAACCGTGTGGCTGCCGAATATCCAGGTGCGAAAATCTTTGGTGACATCGGATGCTATACGCTGGGAGCGCTTCCTCCGTTCCGTGCATTAAATAGTTGCGTGGATATGGGTGCGTCCATCACAATGGCGAAAGGTGCGGCAGATGCCGGACAATTCCCTGCCATTGCGATTATCGGAGACTCTACATTTACTCATTCAGGAATGACCGGTCTGTTAGATGCAGTGAACGACAAAGCAAACATCACCGTAGTGATTTCGGATAATCTTACCACAGCCATGACCGGCGGACAGGACTCGGCAGGCACCAACAAATTTGAAGCCATCTGCCTGGGGCTGGGCGTAGAGCCAGAGCACGTACGCGTGGTAGTTCCTCTGCCTAAGAATATGGATGAAATTACCCGCATCATCCGCGAAGAAATCGAGTATCGGGGCGTATCAGTTATTATTCCGCGACGTGAGTGCATACAGACATTAAACCGTAAGTTGAAAAAGAAAAGAGCAGAAAAGAAATGAAAACAGACATTATACTTTCAGGAGTTGGTGGACAAGGTATCTTGTCCATTGCTACCATCATTGGAGAAGCGGCCACCCGTATGGGGTTGGCATTAAAACAAGCCGAAGTACACGGGATGAGTCAGCGTGGGGGCGATGTGCAGTCGAACCTCCGTCTCTCGGACAAACCTATTGCGTCCGATCTTATCCCTTTAGGAACAGCAGATATGATTCTTTCGCTTGAGCCGATGGAGGCGTTGCGTTATCTACCTTTTTTGGCTAAAGACGGATGGATTATTACTTCGTCTGCTCCGTTCAAGAACATCTCTAACTATCCAGATGAACAAGCCTTGACAGATGAACTGAAAGCACAGCCCCACGTAGTGTCACTCGATGTGGAACAATTGGCGAAAGAAAACCAAATGCCAAAGTCTGCAAATGTAATTTTACTGGGAGCTGCATCGGCATTCCTAAAGATTCTCGACCCTGCCACGTTACGCGAAAGCGTGGGACGGATATTCGCCTCGAAAGGAGAAGAAGTCGTGCAAATGAATTACCGTGCTTTCGACATCGGTCACAACTATGTGAAAAAGCTTGGATTTGTGAAGGAATAATAATGCAGGTCCATACTGATTTTCGCAAATTATTGCGATTCATTTATATTACTGTTTCAAGTGTCCATCGTCAATTGAAATAATCGATTAATCTGCGAAAATCAATATTTTCAAATTGTAAATTATTATATATATTATATGAGCAGTATATTTAATAAGGAATTGGTTGCAGAAGTGGCACGCGAGTTGAAAGTCGCCGACTTGCAAAATGCCACTATCGGCGATGTGTTGCTTGTAGCATCCCGTTTAGAAGAACTGACGGGCATTCCGTTTATCCGTATGGATCAAGGTTCTCCCGGACTCCCGGCAAACAAGGTAGGTATTGAGGCTGAGAAGAAAGCTCTTGATGCGGGATTGGGAGCACAATATCCTGCTGCAGCCGGTGTTCCCGAACTGAAGGAAGCAGCATCCCGTTTCGTAAAAGCATTTATTGATATTGATATCTCTCCTCGCGCATGCATACCTACTACAGGCTCGGTAGCAGCATCATTTGGAGCATTCATTGCCTGTACCCAGCGCATTCCAGGTAAAGATAAAGTGCTTTTCATCGATCCTGGTTTCCCTATCCAGAAGTCGCAACTCCGCATACTGGGCGTAAAATGGGAATATTTTGACATCCACGATTTTCGGGGAAATCCGCTTCAGACCAAACTGGAGAGTTATCTAGAGAAAGGAGATATAGCGGCGATAGTTTATTCTAATCCGAATAACCCTGCATGGATATGTCTGGAGGAAGAGGAATTGAAAATCATCGGCGAACTTGCCACCCGCTATGATGCTGTGGTAATGGAGGACCAGGCTTATTTCTGTATGGATTTCCGCCACCCGTATGGTCATCCGTACCAAGCTCCGTTCGTGCCTACCGTGGCACGCTATACCGACAATTACATCCTGATGCTTTCTGCCTCGAAAATATTCAGCTATGCCGGTCAGCGTATAGCCTTGGCTTGCATATCCGACAAGCTTTTCGACCGTCAGTATCCAGCGTTGGCAGAGCGGTATGAAAACTTGGGAGTATTTGGTCCCACTTTAATCGCTTCCATTCTTTATATGATTACTTCGGGATGTACTGCTACTACCCAATACGGAATGGCAGAGATGCTTAACCGCTCGGTTTCGGGTGAAATCAATTTCGTAGAAGATGTACGCGAATACGAGCGTCGTGCCCGTCGGATGAAGCAGATATTCACGGAAAACGGTTTTACCATTGTGTACGATAGAGATGTGACCCAACAAGTGGGCGACGGTTTTTTCTTCACATTAGGTTATCCGGGTATGACTGGAGGAGAACTTCTTTTAGAATTGATGTATTACGGAGTGAGTAGCATTTCACTCTCTACTACCGGAAGCGAGCAGCAAGGTGTTCGTGCTTGTACCTCGCGGATGTGCGAAGAACTTTATCCGGTGTTGGAAGAACGGATGAAAGCGTTTCATGAGGACCACAACATAATGAATAATAAACAATGAAAATTGTAATTGATAGCAATGAGCCATGCTCAGCCTTAAATTATTAACCATTAATTATTAACAGATTAAATGATTTGGAATCCCAATAAAGAATGTATGCCTCGCGAACAGTTACGTGAGCTGCAAGGCAAACGGTTGCAAAAGCTTGTTGCCTACGTTTATCATAATGTGCCGTTCTATCGGCATAAGATGCAAGAAATGGATTTGATGCCTGAAGACATCAGGAGTATTGATGATATCGTGAAGCTTCCCTTCACCACTAAGCAAGACCTGCGTGACAACTATCCTTATGGACTGATGGCAGCACCGAAATCGGAAGTAGTGCGAGTACATGCCTCATCGGGAACAACTGGAAATCCAACCATCGTGGGCTACACACGCAAGGACCTTGCGATATGGTCGGAAGTGATGTCGCGTTGCCTTTCGGCATATGGCGTGACACGTGAAGATACTTTCTCTGTGAGTTATGGGTATGGATTATTTACAGGAGGTTTAGGAGCGCACTACGGAGTAGAAAACCTAGGTGCCACGGTAATACCAGCTTCGACTGGCAACACAGAAAAACACGTGCGACTTATTCGAGATTTGAAGATTACGGGCATTGCCTGTACCCCATCGTATGCTCTCTACCTAGCAGAAACAGTAGACAAGATGGGCATTAATAAAAATGATTTAAGCCTGCGTATCGGAGCATTCGGAGCTGAACCGTGGACAGAGCATATGCGGCAGGAAATACAGGAACGACTAGGGCTGAAAGGATATAACCTGTATGGCTTGAGCGAGATTATGGGACCGGGTGTGTCATGCGAGTGCGAGGCACAGCATGGATCGCATATCCACGAAGACCATTTTTATCCTGAAATCATTGACCCTGTTACCTTGGAGCCTCTCCCTATTGGAGAACAAGGTGAATTGGTATTCACCACACTTACCAAAGAGGGGATGCCTTTACTACGTTACCGCACCAAAGACCTTACTTCGCTGATGCCCGGCGAATGCGCTTGTGGGCGTACCAGCGTACGTATGACTCCCATTATGGGGCGGAGCGATGACATGCTGATTATCCGTGGTATCAATGTCTTTCCTTCACAAGTGGAAAGTGTGATATTGAGCATGAAGGAGTTCGAACCACGATATATGCTTGTAGTAGACCGGGTAAACAATCTCGACACCTTACAAGTACAGGTGGAAGTTCGACGTGATTACTTTAACGACGATATCGGCGGTATGCTAGCTTTGAGAAAACAGTTGGCAGACAAGTTGAAGAGTGTGCTTTCCATCAGTGCTGACGTGAAATTAATGGAACCAAACAGCATTCAACGCAGCCAGGGCAAATCACAACGTGTAATAGATAAACGGGTATTGGTGTAAAAATTTGTTCCAGATAGTTTTACAGGACATATTTAGAGTTTAGTCAACTTAAAATAAAAAACTTATGACAATTAAACAATTATCAGTCTTCTTAGAAAACAAAACCGGACGAATCAACGAAGTAGTACGTATCTTGGGGACGAACGGTATCAATATGCATGCTTTCAGTATGGCGGAGACAACAGATTTCGGCATTCTCCGCTTAATAGTGTCTGATGTAGACAAAGCAGTAGAAGTACTTCGCTCACATGATTTTGCCGTGATTTCCACAGATGTCGTTTGTTTAAGTTGTGTCAATGAACCAGGTGCATTGGCAGTCATTTTGGAATACCTGGCACAAGAACAGATTTTTATCGAGTACATGTATGCCTTCGCCCAAAACGACCGGGCGAACGTGGTCATCAAGCCTAACGACCTGAAGCATTGCCTGGAAGTGCTTCAAGCCCACCAATGCGATGTATTGACCTTTTGACAATTTATTCACTAATTTTCTGTTTTACAGTGATGACTTTTACATTCCACCATCTGTAGGAACAAGGTCTTGCCCACTTATACGTTATTCACGTTTATGCTTCCAAGCAGGCAACTCCTGTTCTTACAGAAGGTTGGTGAAAAGAGCCTTACAAACAAAAAATTGTTTTCAACCGGAAACTTGTATCCGATTTGTCAATTGCCTATTGTATAGAAATGCAATTCATTTTCTAGCTTGCGCACGCGCTCTTGCAGGTCTTCTATCCGCCGGAGCAGGTGTCGGATGGCATCAATGCCTTCGATGTTAATCGACAAGTCGTAATACAGATGGGTGTAACGCTCCAGTTCGCCCAGCTGGGAGGCAGGGAAATAACCGGTATTTCCAATAATTTCTACATCTATCAGTCCGCCTTCGCCTAACATCAGCACGAAATCCGGCTCAATGTCGCACCGTTCGCAATAATCGTTTATGATAATCAAATCGTTTTGCATAATCTTTGAGTTTTTAAGTTGTTGAGTTTGAAACACAGATTTCCGCGGATTAACACAGATTAAAACAAATGATTAAGAACAATAATCTGCGATAATCCGTGTTAATCTGCGTTTCAATAAAAGCATCACGCTCCTTTTTGCAACTCCCGGAAGAGGTCTTTCTGATGTTCCGTGAGCGAAGTCGGGATAGTTATATGATACGTTACCAGCAGGTCGCCGAAACTGCCTTCTTGCTTGTAGACCGGAAAGCCTTTGCCCTTCAGGCGCACCATCGCGCCGTTTTGCGTGCCGGGACGCACCTTCAGTTTCACTTGCCCGTCGAGCGTATTCACCGTGACCTCGCCGCCCAACACAGCCGTGTAAAGGTCGATGGTAACATCGGTATACAGGTCGTTGTCTTTCCGCTTGAATACAGGGTCATCGCCCACTACGAACGTGATGTACAAGTCGCCGTCCGGACCTCCGTTGGCACCTTTCCCGCCATGGCCTTTCAGCTTGATGACCTGCCCGTCCGCCACGCCTGCAGGCACCGTGATACGCAAGGTTTCTCCGCCCACGGTAAAAGTCTGCTTATGCGTCGCCGCCGCCTCACGCAACGTAAGGTGCAGCTCCGCTTCGATATCCTGCCCTCGGAAGGCTCCTCTTCCCTGCCGGCCACTTGTACCTCCACGGTGCCCGAACAGTTCTTCGAAGAAATCGGAGAAGCCTCCGGCATTTCCGCCAAATCCGCCGGTAAAATGCTGCCCGTCGGTAGAATACCAGTATTCCGTTCCGCCGGCGGCATCTCCCTGACGTGCCTGATAAGCCCTCTGCTGTGCTTCGAACTCATCGGCATGCTTCCAGTTCTCCCCATAAGCGTCGTATTTCTTTCGCTTCTCGGGGTCGCTCAATACCTCGTTGGCCTCGTTTATCGCCTGAAACTTTTCCTTCGCGCTCGGGTCGTTCGGGTTCAGGTCCGGGTGATACTTGCGTGCCAGCTTACGGTATGCTTTCTTGATGTCGTCTTGAGTTGCCGTTTTGTCAACTCCCAAAATGCTGTAATAGTCTATGTAAGCCATATAGTCAGTTGTTTTTTTACGCGAAAAGGAACAAAGTCTATGCCAATGACATTATTTTAACTATCTTTGCACTAACCGACAATTTGTCACATCACATAAAAACCAAACTTATGCATATCCGAAACTATCTTATGGCGTTGCTCGGCGCCGGAAGCATGCTGGGCGTACAGGCATCGAACACCGAAGAAATTACCATCAAACTGTTGGAGACAAGTGACGTGCACGGGGCTTATTTCCCCTACGACTTTATCAACCGGCACCCACAGAAGGGCAGCCTGGCACGGATTTCCACCTTCGTGGATGCCCAGCGCAAGCAATACGGCGACAACGTACTGCTTTTCGATAACGGAGACATCCTGCAAGGACAGCCCGTAGCCTATTACTACAACTACATCGACACGGCCTCGACCCACGTATGCGCTGCCATGCTCAACTACCTGAAATACGACGCAGGCAATATGGGGAACCACGACATCGAGACAGGACATGCCGTATACGACCGCTGGGCGAAGCAATGCCGCTTTCCGATGCTGGGCGCCAACATCATCGACCGGCGCACGGGCGAGCCTTACTTCCCTCCATACCGCGTGTTCGAACGCAACGGCGTGCGCATCGCCGTGCTGGGGCTTATCACACCCGCCATCCCCTCGTGGCTGCCCGAAACGATGTGGAGCGGACTGCGCTTCGAGGATATGGAAACATGCGCGCGCCGATGGGCAGGCATTATCGCCGCCAAAGAGCATCCCGATGTACTGGTAGGGCTGTTTCATGCCGGACCGGAAGGGAACCTGCTGGATAACGTAGTAGAAAACGGCTCGGAAGCGGTGGCACGCAACGTGCCGGGCTTCGACATTGTATTCATGGGGCACGACCACCGCCGCCTGTGCAAGAAGATATGCAACGCGGAAGGCGACTCGGTATTGCTCATCAATCCTGCCAATGCCGCCCGCACCATAGCCGACGTAACCCTGAAAGTGACGCGCCAAGACGGCCGCATCCTGAAGAAAACGGTTGAAGGCAAGCTGAGCGATGTGTCCTCCCTTCCCGTCGACGAAGACTTCATGCAGGCGTTCGACCCGCAATACCAAGCCACGCTCGGTTTCGTGTCGCGCAAGATAGGAAGCATCCGGCAAACCATCTCCACGAAAGACGCCTATTTCGGCTCTTCGGCATTCATCGACCTGCTCCACCAGCTCCAGCTCGACATTACAGGAGCCGACATCTCGTTCTGCGCCCCGCTCTCGTTTGATGCTGAAATCAAGGCGGGCGACATCTACATGAGCGACATGTTCAACCTCTACAAGTACGAAAACCTGCTCTACACGATGCGCCTTACCGGACGCGAAATCAAAGGTTTCCTCGAGATGTCGTATGCCATTTGGACAAACCGGATGCAATCACCCGACGACCACCTGCTCCTGCTCAACGACAAAGACGAAGGCTTCGGCCGCCTGAAGAACCCAAGCTTCAACTTCGATTCGGCGGCAGGCATTCTTTACACGGTAGATGTCACCAAGCCCGAAGGCGAGAAAATCACCATCACGAGCTTAGCAGACGGCACACCGTTCGACCTTGACCGCACTTACACCGTAGCCGTCAATTCGTACCGGGGCAACGGAGGAGGTGACTTGCTGACCCGAGGGGCAGGCATCCCCAAAGAAGAACTCCCCCGGCGCATCGTCTTTTCTACCGACAAAGACCTGCGCTATTACCTGATGAAACGCATCGAAGAGGTCGGGACACTCGACCCGCATCCCTTGAACCACTGGCGTTTCATCCCCGATGAGTGGGTAAAACCTGCCGCCGAACGCGACAGGAAAGTATTGTTTGAATAATCCGCCACAGATTACGCAGATTTAGATAATTGATTAAAAAGAAAGCACTCCATTGAATAAGAAAATCAAATCTATCCCTATTCTGATAATCACCGCTTGTCTGGCTCTCACCTCGTGCGCCACCGCTTCCTTCTCGAAATACAAAGGAGTGGGACGCATCAAGCGGTATGAGATTTACAGCGAGCAAGTGCCCGACTCTTTCAACGGGTTCCGCATCGCTTTTGCTTCCGACTTCCATTACGAAAGCCGGTTTGATGCCAAGCGCCTGCATGGAGCCATCCGTGCCTTGCAAGCGGCAGATGCAGATGTCCTCTTATTGGGAGGAGACTATCGCGGACGGGAAGGAGGAGATATGGAAGAACTGTTCTCGGCACTGGCACAGGTAAAGACACGTTTCGGCACATACGCCGTCATGGGCAACCACGAACGGGGAGAAAGCGACACCTTGGTGCGCCGCGCCATGGCACATACGGGAGTGCGTCTGCTGGAACATAAAACGGATACCTTATGGAAAGGAAACGAATACATCCTGATATGCGGTATCCGCAATCCGTTCGACCTGAAACGGAACGGTGTATCGCCTACCCTTGCGCTTCGTGCGGAAGACTTTGTGGTAATGCTGGTACATACCCCCGATTATGTGGAAGACACGGACGTATCGAACACCGACCTTGCCTTGGCAGGACATACGCATGGCGGACAAGTCAGCCTGTTCCGCCGGTGGAGTCCTGCACACTTCTCCAAATACGGGAACCGCTTCCTCACGGGACTGAAGCACAACAGCCAGGGCATCCCCCTCATCATCACCAACGGGCTGGGCACCTCGCGGAAAGACATCCGCCTCTTCACGCCCAGCGAAGTGGTAGTAGTAGAACTCAAACAACAATTCCCCAAGCCATCAAAATAATTGGAGTTTCTGATTGGGTCGTATTATCAATCCAGATAGCATCTTTTTCCCACCGTCAAGTTAGAAGTGCAACTCCGCCACCGCCTTCCTCCGTCCTTGGAGCGTAGCGGAAAGGGCGGAGGAAGGCGGTGGAAGCCCGGAATCAGGGTCATCCGG
>NZ_NFJG01000036.1:0-33024 GCF_002159755.1 Bacteroides sp. An269 | reverse complement strand
ACATATAAACGCAAAATGCTGCCATACAACATATTACAGGACGAATATTCTTAAAACTGATGAAAAATGGCTGAAACGGGTACTCATTAATATAATTATACGCGCGCGAAGGGCACACAGGACAAAAAAACATCCACACACATCCAGACGGACATAAGTGATAAGGCAGGGGTACTTACGTGAAACGGCAGGACCACTTATGTGAAACGGGCAACCCACTTATGTTCATCAAAAGGCATGCTTGAATGAGTGACAAGAATAATGTTTTTCATTTCATTTTTGATTGACTTTAAATGCCAATGAAAAGTAATATATACTGCATCCGCAGTTTCAGTGCATTGAAACTGCCAGAACAGATAACTGCATCGGCAAACGCAGTATATATTACTTTCAATACTATTTCTTTTTGGCATCAAATACAGACAAACAGACATAAAAAAAAGGCTACCCCGAACGAGTCAGCCTCTTTTCTGTAGCGGGACCCGGGATTGAACCGGGGACCTCATGATTATGAATCATGCGCTCTAACCAGCTGAGCTATCCCGCCATACAACCGCCAGGCGTGGAAGCCACCCAACGGTCAAATCATTACTTAGTAGCGGGACCCGGGATTGAACCGGGGACCTCATGATTATGAATCATGCGCTCTAACCAGCTGAGCTATCCCGCCATCTTTTCGATTGCGGGTGCAAAGGTAAAACATCTTTTCGACATACGCAATATTTTCGCCCATTTTTCTTTTGTTTTCCTCCACATCTTTTTCACTTCTTTTTTACCTCCAAAAGCTAAATCCACATACAATGCATTCATATCCAGCCATATGCGAAATCCATATTATCACGTATATCATCAAAACGGAAAATACGCAAAAGAGAAAAGCGAAAAATAATAGACGATTCATTATGTAGTGTACAAAAAATTAGTTTAATTTGCGCCCGTTATTTTAATTCATAACTTTAACAAAGAAAAGCCTGAAACTATCTATGAAAAAGAAAATAAAGATAGAATATACGTTAGCTCCTGCATCAAGCACTATTTTATGGAACGCCATCAGCACTCCATCCGGATTAAGCCGTTGGTTTGCCGATAACGTAACCAGACTTAACAAGACATTTATGTTCAAATGGGGAAAGACCGAAACCAGAGAAGCCGAAATAACCAATTTCCGGACCGAATCATTCATCCGTTTTCACTGGAAAGACGATGAGCCACGCACCTATTTCGAACTAAAAATTTATTACAATGAACTAACCACAGACCTTTCACTAGAAGTGACAGACTTTGTCGAACCCGGTGAAGAAGATGACGTTATCAACCTATGGGACTCTCAAATTGAAGTGCTAAAACGGACGTGCGGTATATAATTTTCTAAAAATATACAAAACATCATGCTCCGCGTTGTTTTTTATGCTACTTTTGCAAGCTGACAACCATATATTAAGGAATGCTACGCATAAAAAAACTAGATATATTCGTATTGAAGAGCTTTTTACTGCTCTTTTCTGGGACGTTTTTCATCTGTCTGTTTATCTTCATGATGCAATTTCTATGGAGGTACGTAGACGAGTTAGTAGGAAAAGGATTAGAGATTAATGTTCTAGCCCAATTTTTCTTTTATTCAGGTCTGACATTGATTCCCCTGTCGCTTCCTCTGGCCATCCTACTGGCTGCACTCATGACATTCGGAAACTTTGGTGAGCGGTACGAACTGTTATCCATGAAGGCAGCAGGCATCCCCCTACTCCGTATCATGCGGCCAGTCGTACTGTTCTGCATGTTTCTGGGAGGCATGTCATTCTTTTTCCAGAACGAAATCGGTCCGCGTGCCCAAAAGCAACTATGGACACTCTTGGTTTCCATGAAGCAAAAATCTCCTGAAGTAGACATACCGGAAGGAGTATTTTATAGTGATATCGACGGTTATAATATTTATGTCAAGCACAAAGACCGGGAGACAGGTATGCTGAAAGACGTGTTAATATACAACTTTTCCGATGGATTCGAAAATGCACATATCATTTGGGCGGAAGAAGGGAAGTTGGAACTGACCGCCGACAAGCAGCATCTTTTCCTTCATTTGTATAATGGTGAACAATTTGAGAACCTGAAATCCCAATCTGTCATTTCACGTAACGTCCCCTACCGCCGCGAATCATTCAAGGAAAAGCATACACTTATCCAATTCGATTCCGATTTCAATATGGTAGACGGAAGTTTCCTCGACCAACGCTCGGATATCAAGAATATGCGGGAAATCTCCCAGGCTATTGATTCGTTGGAAATACACGCCGACAGTGTAGGACGCGCTTACTTCAACGATGTCATTAACTCTACTTACAAGACACCGGTACTGACCAAAGCCGATTCTACCAAATTGGAGAAACTGAACGTGGCATACCTGAATACTGACAGCATCTTCAATTCCATGACTTCGCAAGAAAAGTCTCAAACATTGAGCAAGACGGAAAACAGGATTTCCTCGTTGGCATCCGACTGGGAGATGAAAAGTTTTATGAGTAAAGACACAGACAACCGTATCCGCACTCACCGCTCTGACTGGCACAAAAAAATAACGCTTTCACTTGCCTGCATCATCTTCTTCTTCATCGGAGCACCTTTAGGAGCCATCATCCGAAAAGGAGGATTAGGTATGCCTGTTGTCATCTCGGTTCTGATTTTTGTAATTTACTACATCATCGACTCAGGCGCTACCCGCATCGGGAAAAGCGGGGAAATGAACATCGTGCTGGGAACATGGATGAGTACGCTGGTGTTAGCTCCTGTAGGGACATTCTTCACTTACAAATCAAACAAGGACTCTGTGGTATTCAACATTGATACCTATGCGGCTTTTTTCCGGAAACTTTTCGGAATCCGTATCTCACGCCACTTATTCAAGAAAGAAGTGATAATCCATACCCCCGAATACCTGAAAGATACCGAAGAACTGGCATTCATCAGCCGGCAATGCGACGCATATATGCACACACACCGGCTGAAAGGATTGCCCAATTACTTCCAGATATTTACTTCAAATGAACACGATGACGCGATAGCTGATATCAGTAAACAAATGGAAGCAATAATAGAAGAACTGTCGAACACCAAAGATCCTGTTCTGCTGAACTTGATGAACAATTACCCGTTCTTATCAGTTAAAGCTCACAAGAGCCTGTTCGACAACCGATGGCTGAACCTATTGACTGGCATCCTGCTTCCATTGGGAATCTTGGTGTATCTGAACATCTGGCGGTACCGTGCACGGCTCGAACAAGATCTAAAAACCATCATCAAGACCAACGAGGGCGTGATACAACAGATAAAAAAACAACATTATTATACTCAACAATAAAAACATTATGGACAGAATCAAACTAAATAGCGTAGAAGAAGCAATAGAAGATTTCCGCAAAGGCCAATTTGTCATTGTAGTAGATGATGAAGACCGTGAAAATGAAGGCGACCTCATCATTGCCGCCGAACTGATTACTCCCGAGAAAGTGAACTTCATGCTGAAACACGCACGCGGGGTTCTTTGCGCACCGATTACATTATCGCGATGCAAAGAGCTCGACCTTCCCCACCAAGTAACCAATAACACTTCAGTATTGGGCACCCCTTTCACCGTAACCATCGACAAACTGGAAGGATGCACCACAGGCGTATCTGCCTCCGACCGGGCTGCTACCATCCGTGCTCTTGCCGACCCAACATCTACACCTGAGACTTTCGGCCGTCCTGGACACATCAACCCACTTTACGCACAAGACAAAGGTGTACTCCGACGTGCAGGCCATACCGAAGCCAGCGTAGACCTGGCCAAACTTGCAGGACTCTATCCAGCAGCCGCACTGATGGAGGTAATGAACGAAGACGGCAGTATGGCACGCTTGCCCGAACTCCGTCAAATGGCAGACCAGTACGGATTCAAACTGATTTCGATAGCAGACCTCATCGCCTACCGCTTAAAACAGGAGTCTCTGGTAGAAAAAGGTGTAGAAGTAGACATGCCTACCGGATACGGACATTTCCGCCTGATACCTTTCCGCCAGAAGAGCAACGGCCTGGAACACGTGGCGTTGATAAAGGGACACTTCGAGCCTGATGAACCCGTATTGGTGCGTGTACATTCGTCGTGTGCTACGGGCGACATTTTCGGTTCTTTGCGTTGCGATTGCGGAGAACAGCTTCATAAAGCCATGCAAATGATAGAAAGAGAAGGCAAAGGTGCCGTTATCTACCTTATTCAGGAAGGACGTGGCATCGGATTGATGGAAAAAATGAAAGCCTACAAGCTCCAGGAAGAAGGCATGGACACCGTAGACGCCAACATCTGCCTCGGACACCAAGCCGATGAACGCGACTATGGAGTAGGCGCACAAATCCTGCGTGAGGTAGGCATTCACAAGATGCGTCTGCTTACCAATAATCCTGTAAAACGGGTGGGACTGGAAGCCTACGGATTGGAAATCGTGGAGAATGTGCCTATCGAGGTCACACCTAACGTTTACAACGAACGTTACCTGCATACGAAGAAAGACCGCATGGGACATACGTTGCATTTTAAGAATTGAAAATCATACATTAAAAATTAATGATTATGGAAACAAATGATTTGGCAAAAGTGTACGCGTCTAAAGCAAAGGCCGTACAAGCTACACTGATGCGCAATGTCTACACATGGATGACATTGGCGCTGGTCATTACCGGATTGGTATCTTTATACGTGGCAAAATCATACACGTTACTCTCGATGATTATTGAAAACCGGATGCTCTTCTGGGGGCTTCTGATAGCTGAAATAGGATTGGTCATCTACCTTTCCGCACGCATCCACCGGATTGCTTTCAGCACGGCTACCTTGCTTTTCATCGCTTACTCCATTCTGAACGGAGTCACGCTCGCCTTTATCTTTATGATATACACCATGAGTTCCATTGCCACCACATTCTTTGTTACGGCAGGTACCTTTGGCGTAATGGCACTCTATGGCTATGTGACCAAGAAAGACTTGAGCCGTATCGGAAATATCTGCATCATGGCACTGATCGGACTTATCATTGCTTCACTGGTCAACTTGTTCCTGCATAACTCAATGATGGATTTAATCATTTCGGGTATCGGTGTGTTGATTTTCACGGGGCTTACGGCTTATGATTCACAAAAAATCAAGCAGCTATTAACAGGAGAAGACATAGCGATAAATGATACCACCCAAAAGATTGCCCTGATGGGTGCTATGACGCTCTATCTCGACTTTATCAACCTTTTCTTGTATTTACTTCGGTTCTTAGGCGACAGAAAGTAAGAAATGTTTTTATATGTCATAAAAAATGCTTTATTTTGCACCGATTTTGAACTAAAATTAAAAAGAAGAATATGAATCAACTTTCAGAACGTTTAAACAGTTTGTCACCCTCGGCTACGCTGGCTATGTCGCAAAAGAGCGGCGAGCTTAAGGCTCAGGGCGTAGATGTAATCAACATGAGTGTCGGCGAACCCGACTTCAACACTCCCGACCATATCAAGGAAGCCGCTAAAAAAGCGATTGACGAAAACTATTCGCGCTATTCTCCTGTAGCCGGTTATCCCGCATTGCGAAACGCCATTGTAGAAAAACTGAAAAAAGAAAACGGACTGGAATATACAGCAGCCCAAATCAGTTGTGCCAACGGTGCCAAGCAGTCGGTATGCAACACGATTATGGCTTTGGTAAACAAAGGAGATGAAGTCATTGTCCCTGCTCCTTATTGGGTAAGCTATCCCGAAATGGTGAAACTGGCAGAAGGTACTCCCGTCATTGTGCGTGCGGGTATCGAGCAAGACTTCAAGATTACTCCCGAACAACTGGAAGCGGCTATCACTCCTAAGACGCGCGCCCTGATTCTTTGCTCGCCTTCGAACCCTACCGGCTCGGTATACAGCAAGGAAGAACTGGCGGGACTGGCTTCGGTATTGGCTAAGCACGAGCGTGTCATTACTATCGCCGATGAAATCTATGAGCACATCAACTACATCGGCAAACACGAAAGCATCGCCCAGTTCAGCGAAATCAAAGACCGTGTGGTTATCGTCAACGGAGTTTCCAAAGCATATGCCATGACAGGTTGGCGTATCGGTTTCATTGCGGCTCCCGAATGGATTGTAAAAGGTGTCAACAAACTCCAGGGACAATATACTTCTGGTCCGTGCTCGGTATCGCAGAAAGCAGCCGAAGCCGCTTACACCGGCACACAGGATCCAGTAGAAGAAATGCGCCAGGCATTCCAACGCCGTCGTGACTTGATTGTCAAACTGGCGAAAGAAATTCCGGGATTTGAAGTAAACGTGCCCGAAGGTGCTTTCTACCTCTTCCCGAAATGCGACTTCTTCTTTGGCAAGAAAGACGGCGACCGTGTCATCAACAACGCCGATGACCTTGCCATGTACCTGCTCGAAGTAGGCCACGTAGCCTGCGTGGGCGGAACATCCTTCGGTGCCCCTGAATGTATCCGCATGAGTTACGCCACTTCCGATGAAAACATCATCGAAGCCATGCGCCGCATCAAGGAAACACTGGCAAAACTGAAATAAAAAGTTTTCCAAGAAACTGTTTTGAATTACTACAAAAAGTTTTTCTTAGCTTAATGTGTTCGTCTTGTGCGTACTTTGGGCGATAAATTCAAAACGATTTCTAACTAAATAAAGAACCGGAAATAAAGAATAACGATTTGTTTATTCTTCATTCCCGGTTCTTTATTTTTTACTGTTCTGCTACCAAATACAGCACCCGGCTGGCATAATCATTCAGCTTGTGATAGTCCACCTTATGCGTGTAAGGGATTTCTAAGCCGTTTTCCATCAAGAACTTGCCCGAATACGCTTTCCCTTCGAACGGGAGAGGCTCGTTATCGATACGGTTCAACTCTTTGACCCGATACATCTTCGCCGGGTCGAGACCTGCCATGCGCACACGTGGCAAATGCTGGTTATAAAACGTTTCCATTTTCCACCAATAGAATACCGCCTTGTCTTTCTCGGGCGAAGTGTACATCAGAGATGCCACACCCAAGCGGTCGTAGGGAGAAACCAGACGGTAGATATCCCCGAACTGCACTACGGGACGAATCATCTTGTAATCGGCTATTGCCTTCCGGCAAATCTCCTTCTCCTCCTCGGTCATGTTCTTTGGCTGGATTTCCATGCCCAGACGCCCGCTCATCGCCACATCGATGCGGTATTTGATAGGAACGGTACGGAAGACCTGATGATTGGGAGCCGAACTGATGTGGGATGCCATGGCAATCGCCGGAAAGAAATACGAGGTGCCCCATTGCATGTAAATGCGCTGGAGGGCATCAGTATTGTCGCTCACCCAGAACTCGTCGAACCAAGGCAAGTACCCCCAGTTGGCACGTCCTCCGCCGCTGGCACAAGCCTGGATAGTAAGGTCAGGGTATTTGGCACGGATACGGTTGCATACACTCTCGAAGCCACGATGATACTCGATGTACATGTGGCTCTGGTTATCATGGGTCAGGTAATTCGAACCGTGGTTCATAATCGCCATATTGGCGTCCCACTTGATATATTCGATTTCGGGATACTTGCTCATCAGGTCATCCACCACGCCGAACACGAAGTCCTGCACTTCGGGATTGCCGAGGTCAAGTACAACCTGCGTTCCGCCACGTCCCAATACCGGGTCGCGCTGGGGAGCTTTCACTATCCATTCGGGATGCTTCTCGTAGAGTTCGCTCGTAGTATTCGACATTTCCGGCTCTATCCAGATACCGAATCCCACATGATGTTTCTTTGCGTCACGGAGCAATCCCTCAATGCCTTCGGGAAGCTTACGGGTATCTACCACCCAATCGCCCAACGAAGAATTATCGGTATTGCGCTGGTACTTGCCTCCGAACCATCCGTCATCCATCACAAACAATTCGCCGCCCATTGATTCGATGTCCGCCATCATCTGTTCCATGCCTTGCTGGTTGATGTCGAAGTAAACACCTTCCCAGCTATTGAGCAAGATTTTGCGAGGCTTGTCTCCATGCGCCAGCTTATAAGTGCGTCCCCAGCGGTGAAAGTTCCGGCTGGCTCCGCTCAACCCTTCGTCCGAATAAGTAAGGGCAAGCACCGGAGTCTTGAACGTTTCGCCTTTCTGCAAATGATACATGGAATTATCTTCATTGATACCGGCAAAGAACTGGTGGTATTCGCTATCATCGGTGTCAATACGGAGCTTATAATTTCCTGTATAGCAAAGTGCCGCACCAATGGTCCGCCCTACGTTTTCCTGTGGACGGCCGTCGAGCGAGAACATCACTTCGGCATGTGCCGTATGCGAATTGCGCACCCCGTCCTTGTTCTTTATCACTTTCATGCCCGGCTCCAACGGTTCCTGAACCAAACGCCCTTCGTTCGCCCACGAACCATACAGGCTGGAGATCCATACATTGCCCCTGCGGATGGGCAGGTAAGCCGAAGCGAACTGGTTGAGCACTACGGGTTTCTTTTCTTCGTTCGTTATTTCGGTCCAGGTCTCAATGATGTCCACATCCTGATAAGCCCGGTAACATACGTTGACATAAAATGGATACACCTTATCTTTCAAGCGGACAGAAACTTCCGTTGTCTTATCCCCATCGGTCGTAGCCACGCTTTCCACCACCAGCTGGGTTGACATATTCCCGTCGGCATGGCATACCGAGAGTGCCGTTTCTGCCGGAGTATTCATTCCATACACCGGATAAGCGGCATGATTGCACGTACGCACCGCATCAATCTGTTTCAGGTCCGCATCGCCCAGCTTCGTACCATAATATACATATTTCAATTCTCCCCCTTGCGGTGCGTCAATCACCAGCGAAGTTTCGGGAGTAGAGAGGCGCACAAGTTGCTCTTGCGCCCATACACCGGAAGCGAAAAGCGAAGCTCCGGCAACTAATAAGACTTTAGCTTTCATGTTTTTCATGATGAGTTGTTTTAAATGATATCAATGCAAAAGTAGGCATATTCCACCAATGCGAATGATACTGTTTTATCTTTTTCATTACAGATAGTGCGGATTATTACAGAAAATGCTATATATTTGCTGAAAGAAACCTTAAAACGAATTACGGATGATGAAACAACTGCATTTCACCTTGCTCTTGCTTGCCGCCCTCCTGCTGGCAGGCTGCTTTACCGTCCCCCTGACCGGACGGAAGCAAATGCTTTTGGTATCGGATAGCGAAGTGCTGTCCTCCAGTCTTACCCAATACAACGACTATATCAAGTCGGCTAAGAAATCGGCCAATGCCGCACAAACCGCCATGGTGGTACGGGTAGGGAAAAAGATAGCCTCCGCCACCGAAGCCTACCTGCGCGCGAACGGCATGGCATCGGAAATCCAGAACTTCTCCTGGGAATTCAATCTCATACAAGACCCGCAAGTGAACGCCTTCTGCATGCCGGGCGGAAAGATTGTAGTTTATGAAGGACTGATGAAGCTGGTCTCGTCCGATGACGAACTGGCGGTAGTGGTAGGACATGAAGTGGCTCATGCCGTAGCAAAGCATAGCAATGAACGCCTGAGCCAACAAGTAATGGCGCAATATGGCGCAAATATCCTCAATTCGCTGGTAAGCGACAAGAGTGCTGCAGTGCAAAAGGTTGCAGGCACGGTTTACGGCATCGGCGCACAATACGGCATGATGCTTCCCTTCTCGCGCAAACACGAATCGGAAGCAGACTATATGGGGCTGGTATTCATGACCATGGCTGGATACAATCCCGATGTAGCCGTCGGATTCTGGCAAAAGATGTCGGCAGGAAGCGGAGGGTCTGTACCCGAGTTTATGAGCACACACCCCAGCGATGCCACCCGTATCGCCGATATCCGGAAAGAACTGCCGGGCATCAAGGCGAAATATGGCAAATGATGAACATTTACTATTTGACAATTTACGATTTACGATTTACGATTTACGATTTATCCCCTAATCCTATTTTGTACATTGCAAATAGAAATGAAATAAATTGTAAATCGTAAATTGCTAAATTGTAAATGAAACAACTCTTTCTTTCACTCGCAACCATGCTTTGCGCTTTGTGCGCACAAGCACAAGAGAGAGCCTTCCTTCCCCTGTCGGGCATCTGGGAAAGTTCGTTAGGCACTTGCCGGCTTCCGGGCACCACCGATGAAAACAAATTAGGCAATCCGGCACAGGCACCTTACGTTACCACCCAACTGACCCGGCTCCATTCGTATAGCGGACAAGTCACCTACGAGCGCGACTTTACCTTGCCCGAAGGATTTGCCGGAAAAAAACTCCGCCTGATTATGGAACGCACCAAGCCCAGCACGCTTTGGATAGACGGGGACAGCATCGGAAGCTTCTCACACCTCTATGCCCCTCATTGTTATGAACTTCCTTCCCTGAAACCAGGCAAGCACCATATTGTCCTGCGTATAGACAATTCTGAAACATCAGTACCGAAAGAAATACAAAGTTCACATGCTTGGACCGATGCCACACAAACCAACTGGAACGGTATCTTAGGCAAATTCGGGATAGAAGCCTACGATACACCTTATATAAATAAGGTACAAGTCTACCCATCTGTATCTGAAAAATGCGCCCGCATAACATTGGAGGTATGGTCCGACTATCCCTGTTCAGCAATTGTCAGTATCCAAGGAAAAGCATGGAATACCCCTACTACACACGTGCTTCCCACCTTCGAGAAAAACATAACCTTGCAACAGGGTGCCAATTCGTTTACCTTTACACTTGGCATGGGAGAGTCTCCGCTGCTATGGAGCGAATTTCATCCTGCCTTGTATGGACTGGACATTGCACTTAACAACGGGCACTCACACGACCAGCAACACATAGATTTCGGAATGCGTGAATTCGGTACAGAAAACACGCAATTTGTTTTAAACGACAAGAAAATATTGCTTCGCGGCAAACACGATGCCTGCGTCTTCCCTCTTACCGGATATGCACCAATGGATGTGGAAACATGGCGCAACATATTCCGTATAGCCAAACGATATGGCATCAATCACTACCGGTGCCATTCGTACACTCCTCCCGAAGCAGCCTTGAAAGCAGCCGATATAGAAGGTATCTATTTCCAAGTGGAACTTCCACTTTGGGGAGCCATACAGCGTAACAATATATCGTTGAACACATTCCTGAAACGAGAAGGCAACATGATATTGGACTGGCTGGGCAATCATCCTTCGTTCATGATGCTGGGACTAGGCAATGAGCTGCACGGAGACATTGACGTAATGCGCGAGTGGCTTGACGAGTTCCGCCGGAAAGACCTACGGCACTTGTATTGTTTCGGTTCGAACAACAATCTGGGTTGGCAAGGTCCGCAAGATGGAGAAGACTTCTTCGTAACGTGCCGGGTAGGCGGAGGCGAAGGATATTCGACTCATGTACGCTCTTCCTTCGCATACGTGGATGCAGAAAAGGGAGGCATCCTGAACAACACCCGTCCCAATACAACCGCCAATTATGCACAAGCCATTGCCCGGTGTCCCCGTCCCGTAGTGGGACACGAGACCTGCCAGTTCCAGATTTATCCCGACTTCCAGCAAATTGCGAAATACAAAGGCGTGCTGTATCCATACAATCTGGAAATATTCCGTAACCGGCTGAAAGAAAATCACCTACACGACCAAGCCGAAGCTTTCCATCGTGCTACGGGACATTTCTCTGTGGCATGTTACAAAGCCGATATCGAATATGCCCTGCGCACACCCGGCTTCGGAGGTTTCCAAATGCTCGACCTGCAGGATTACCCCGGACAAGGCTCGGCACTGGTAGGCATACTTGACGCCTTTATGGAAAGCAAAGGCATTATAGACCCCGAAACCTTCTACGGATTCTGTGCACCGGTCGTACCGCTTGCCCGGCTCACCGATTTCTGCTGGCTGAACACCCAACCTTTACACATTGGTATCTCCCTTTCCAACTACGAAGAAAATGATTGGTCGACTCCCATTCATTGGCAACTGGTTTCTGATGACGGAGAATGGGAAAAACAAGGAACGATTACCTGTTCCGTTCCCCAAGGCGAACTAAAAGAAGCCGGTGACATCAATTTATCACTAAACGGACTGAAAAAGCCTCAGCGCCTCACCTTAAACCTTCGGACAGGTACTTACCACAATTATTACCATCTTTGGGTGTACCCCGATGAGCAGGAAAGTACAGAAGGAATTTACATCGATTCCCTACTTAACAAGCAGGTGAAAGCCAAGCTGGCAAAGGGAGAAACCGTACTCTTGCTTCCCCGCCACAAGGACATCGGGAAACAAAGCGTAGGAGGCATGTTCACACCCGATTATTGGAACTATGCCATGTTCAAGACCATATCGGAAAATGCAGGCAAAGAGGTTTCGCCGGGTACGATGTCGATATTGACAAATCCCGCACATCCCTTATTCCGCCACTTCCCTACCGAAGAACATAGTGACTGGCAATGGTGGAGCATCACCCGGAATTCGCGTCCGATGATACTGAACCACACAGACAAGGCATACCGCCCCGTAGTGCAAGTCATTGATAACATCGAACGGAACCACAAACTGGGTATCGTCTTCGAGTTCCGCATCGGAAAAGGAAAGCTTCTGGTATGCACCACCGACCTCAATGCCATTAAAGACACACCCGAAGGGAACCAGTTCCGCACTGCCCTGCTCCGCTATGCAAAATCGGCACAATTCCAGCCCGACACCGTATTGACATGGGAAGAACTGGTCCGACTTTTCACCGAGGACATCATCCAACGAGATATACAAGGAGTAAAGAACCAATCAGACTATAGTTCGAATGTGCTAATGTGACAATGTGCTAATGTGACAATGTGCCAATGTGAGAATGTGCTAATGTGACAATGTGCTAATGTGAGAATGCATTGGCTCATTAGCAAATTAATAAATTTAAGACCATGATAGTAAAAGACAAAAACGTTATCCGCGAAATTACTCCTCTTTCGGAAAAAGACTGCTTCTACATTGCCGACCGAAGGAAAAGCGAATTCACTTATCCGATGCATTGCCACAAGGAATTCGAACTGAACTTCGTAATCAATGCCCCCGGAGTACAACGTATCGTAGGCGACTCTGCAGAAATCATCGGCGAATACGACCTGGTACTCATCACCAGTCCAGATTTGGAGCATGTATGGGAACAACATGATTGCAAAAGCAAGGACGTTCGGGAAATCACCATCCAGTTCTCACCCCAATTCATGAAAACTTTACTCAGCACCAATCAATTCGACCGCGTCATGAAAATGTTCGACAAGGCACAAAACGGACTGAGTTTCCCCATGCAAGCCATTATGAAAGTCTATGCCCTGATAGACGAACTGCCCGACACGAAAGGTTTCTATGCCGTGACTCGCTTCCTTACCCTTTTATATGAACTTTCCATGTTCACCGAAGAAGCACGCGTGCTATCCAGTTCTTCGTTCGCGAAAATCCAACAACACTCAGACAGTCGCCGAGTGCAGAAAGTACAAGACTATATCAACCAGCATTACAAAGAAGAAATCCGGCTGAACCAACTGGCAGATATGGTCGGAATGACCGAAGTATCGTTCAGCCGCTTCTTTAAACTCCGCACGGGCAAAAATCTGTCCGATTACATCATTGACATCCGTCTGGGACATGCCACACGCATGCTGGTAGACTCCACCATGAGCATCGCAGAAATCTGTTACGAATCAGGATTCAACAACCTTTCCAATTTCAACCGCATCTTCAAAAAGAAAAAACTGGCATCCCCTAAAGACTTCCGGGATAATTACAAGAAGAAACGGATTCTGATATAGAACTGTTTTGCATGTACCGTATGCCGATTGGAAAGAGTTGTTGAAAGGCTTCACCGTACTTCACATTCCAGTCCTCTTAAAATCCTAAGGTGCAAGGACTGCAGTCCTACCCTATATAGGACTGTAGTCCTATTCCAATGGGACAGCAGTCCTGACTCGGTAGGACTCTTTACGCAATAAACTGCCTCCGCCCGTCAATCATTTCTATTGGCCTGCGCAAAGCATCTTTCCCTGTTATCCACCACTCCTATTTCATCAAAAATATCATCTTTTTATAGAATCGGATAAAATAGTATCAATTTCGTATTTCCGTATAGGCTATATTTGCAAAAAACAAATCTAATAGCTTATGTGGAAACAAATAATTTTATCCGTTTTAATTTTACCAGCGTTCCTCATCGGTTGTACATCCACACCGAAAAAGGTGTCTTCACCATTTATTCAAGTCAAGAACGGACAGTTCATCCGTAACGGACAACCTTATTATTATATAGGAGCCAACTTCTGGTACGGTGCCATCCTTGCCTCGGAAGGAACGGGAGGCAACCGCGAACGCCTGCACGGGGAACTCGACTCCCTGAAAGCCATCGGCGTGGACAACCTACGCATCTTAGTCGGATCGGACGGAAAGCGAGGCGTCCCCACCAAAGTGGAACCTACCCTGCAAGAAGCTCCGGGCATCTATAATGATACTATTCTGGCAGGATTAGACTACTTATTGGCAGAAATGGAAAAGCGTGACATGGTGGCGGTGCTCTATCTGAACAATTCTTGGGAATGGAGCGGAGGATACAGCCAGTACCTCGCTTGGGCAAGAGGAGACAAGGCTCCCGTGCCTGCCGTAGACGGATGGCCCGCCTTCATGAACTATGTAAAAGAGTTCGTGGTATCAGACAGCGCACAAGCATTGTTTGCCAATCACGTGAAATACATCCTCACCCGTACCAACCGGTACACCCACCGGAAATATACAGACGACCCGACCATCATGTCGTGGCAAATCGGGAACGAACCCCGTGCTTTCGCTTCCGACTCTATCCATAAAGCAGCCTTCGCCGAGTGGATGAGCAAGACTTCTTCCCTTATCCGCTCGCTTGACCCGAACCATCTTATTTCTACAGGAAGCGAAGGCAAACACGGATGTGAAGAAGACATTGCCCTCTTCGAGAAAGTCCATGCCGATACAAACATCGACTACATGAACATCCACATCTGGCCCTACAATTGGGGCTGGGCACCGAAGGACAGCCTTCAAGAGAATCTAGAAAAAGCCTGCATGAACACGCAAGCCTATATCAACGAACATCTGAATATAGCAAAAAAGTATCAGAGGCCGCTTGTACTGGAAGAGTTCGGCTATCCGCGTGACAGTTTTCAATTTGGTAAAAACATATCAACCCATGCCCGTGACGGGTATTACAAGTGTATCTTTGATTTAATAATTAAACACGCAACCCATCAAAGCCTGTTGGCTGGTTGCAACTTCTGGGGCTGGGGCGGTTTAGCCGTTCCCTCCTCGGAACATGTTTTCTGGCAGCCAGGAGACGATTATACAGGCGATCCCGCCCAAGAAGAACAAGGATTGAACTCGGTTTTCGCATCCGACTCCAGTACGATAAGCCTTATCCATACGGCAAATAAAGCATTGCTGCACAAGTCAGAAACTTCTTCGAGATAAATATTACGAAGGTGTATCAAGATTGATAAAATTATATTAGTTTATCCGTCAAGTATGCGGTAATTTTGCCAATGACAAAAAACGGTACGGCATAGTTACCGGCATACAGACGGCATACTATAATGTAACCTTAACTATTAACAATTCATCCTAATTTATCATGAACAAACATGCAAAAAGAACTGCATTTGCGGCAGGAATCTGTTTATCCATGATGTGGATAAGCGGTCCCCAAGCCATGGCAGCTTCCACCGAGTTCTACGCCTCCCAGCAGGCTCACTCAGTGTCAGGTGTCATCATCGATGCAACGGGACTTCCCGTCATCGGAGCGAACGTACTCGAAAAGGGTACAACAAATGGTGTCATCACTGATTTGGACGGTAAATTCACCTTAAACGTGAAACCAGGTTCCACATTGGTCATCTCTTACATTGGTTATGTAACTCAAGAAATCAAAATCACTAACCAAAAAAACTTGAACATTACACTAGAAGAAGATTCGGAAACATTGGATGAAGTCGTAGTGGTAGGCTACGGTACAATGAAGAAGAGCGACCTTTCGGGTGCTTCGGTATCGATGGATGAAAATGACTTGAAAGGGTCTATCATTACCAACCTTGACCAGTCTCTTCAAGGACGTGCGGCAGGTGTGACCGCTGTTACGACCTCGGGAGCTCCCGGTTCGTCTTCCTCGATCCGCATCCGTGGACAAGCCACCATCAATGCCAATGCCGAACCGTTGTACGTAATTGACGGCGTCATTGTACAAGGTGGTGGACAAAGTGGTGCCGATTTTGGTCTGGGTGACGCTTTAGGAAACGGTTCTGTATCCACCATTTCTCCTTTGTCGACCATCAACCCTGCCGATATCGTAAGCATGGAAATCCTGAAAGACGCTTCGGCTACAGCCATCTACGGTGCACAAGGTGCAAACGGTGTCGTATTGATTACCACAAAACGAGGCAAGGCAGGTGAAGCCAAATTCACGTATGACGGCATGGTAGCCGTACAACGTCAAACCAAACGCCTGGATTTGATGAACCTGCGCGAATATGCTAACTTCTACAATGACTTCGTGAATGTGGGAGAAGAAACAGAAAGCGCATACCTGTCCGACCCCAGTTTGTTGGGCAAAGGTACCAACTGGCAAGATGCCATTTTCCAGACCGCTTTGCAACACCAGCATCAGGTAAGTGCACAAGGAGGTTCGGACAAAGTGCAATATTACGTATCCGGTTCGTACATGGATCAGGAAGGTACTATCATCGGCAGTGACTTCAGCCGATTCAGCGTGCGTACCAACTTGGACGCACAGCTAAAGAAATGGTTGAAATTGGGCTTAAGCGCTACTTACTCCAGTACAGACGAAAGCTTGAAATTGGCGGACAGTAACCAAGGTCTGATATACTATTCACTGACCACTATTCCCAGTATACCTATTTATAATGTAGACGGAAGCTATTCTTCTATCTCCCAAGAAGGCTACACCAACCCCAACCCTGTGGCGTTGGCTTTGATGGACGATATCTTGCTGAACCGTCAGAAATTGACGGGTAATATATTTGCCGAAGTCACGCCTATCAAGAACCTGGTATGGCATGCCGAATTAGGTTACGACATCAGTGCCAGTAAAGCAGACCGTTACCAACCTATGGTAAATTTGGGCACATGGGTGCGTGATTCAAATTCAAGCAGCATCCAAAAGAACAGCTCCACTTTCTGGCAACTGAAAAATTACCTTACCTATAATGGTAATATTGACAAGCATAACTTCACAGTAATGCTTGGACAAGAATGTTGGAAATCAGACTATAACTATTCCAGTGTGGCAAATACAGACTTGCCTTCTGACGCTGTGCACAATCCGGCTTTGGGGGACGGTACCCCCACAATCGGTTATGGATTCGGGAACTCTTCCATGGCTTCCTTCTTTGCACGTGGCACTTATAATTACGATGACCGTTATCTTGCCACTTACACTTACCGTTACGACGGTTCATCCAACTTCGGTCCAGAGAACCGATGGGCAGGCTTCCACGCCATTGCCGCTTCCTGGCGTTTCTCTAACGAAAAGTTCTTCGAACCAATACGCAATGTCATCAACAATGGTAAACTACGTATCGGATGGGGACAGACCGGAAATGCCAACATCGGAGGTTACTTATGGGGATCAGCCATTTCCATCATGCCTACCGGACTGGGGATGAGTTACCGCCCGTCCAATATTGCCAACACCGGTATCAAATGGGAATCACAAGAACAGATTAATGTCGGTTTGGATTTAAGCTTTTTCAATGACCGTATCAATCTGACCATAGACTGGTATAAAAAGGAATCAAAGGACATGCTAATGCAATTGCAGCTACCTTCCTATATGGGTACAAGCGGAAACGTTTCTTCCGCCTTGGCTGCACCTTGGGGAAACTACGGACATATCCGCAATACAGGTGTGGAAATATCGTTGAACACACATCCGTTAATCGGCGCATTCCAATGGGATTCTGATTTTCAAATTTCGGTAAACCGCAACAAGTTAGTAGCGTTATCGGGAACCAGTGCCGCCCAAATCGTAGGATATGGACAATGGTCGGACGTAGTTACCGTTACCAATGTAGGCGAATCGCTTTATAACTTCTACGGCTATGTAACAGATGGCGTATACAAAGATCTGGAAGATCTGCAAACCTCTCCGAAACCTGCCAACAGCTATCCTTCGAACGGCGTATTCAACAAAAACAATACGGTATGGGTAGGTGACATCAAATACAAAGACCTGAACGGCGACGGTATCATTGATGAAAATGACCGTACAAACTTAGGTTCTCCACTTCCTAAATTCACCTTCGGATGGACCAACACGTTCCGTTATAAGAATTTCGACCTTTCGTTATTCATCAACGGTTCAGTAGGAAACAAAGTGTACAATTACTTAAGCATGACACTGACACACATGAACTCCACGTGGACCAACCAGCTGACGTCTGTAAACAACCGTGCCCAACTGGCACCTATCGACGCCTCAAAAGACTATTCAAATGGAGTAAACGTAAATGGTACAACCGTATGGCACTGGTATGACGATGTAACCAATGTCTATGTGACAAATCCCAACACCTCTACGCCCCGTGCCACAATCAATGATCCGAACGACAACGACCGTGTCAGCGACCGTTACATCGAAGACGGATCGTATGTCCGCTTGAAAAACATCACGTTAGGATATACTTTCCCAAAACGTCTGATAAGCAAATGGGGCATTGAGAACCTGCGTCTCTACGCCAATCTGCAGAATTTAGTGACCATCACAGGCTATAGCGGATATGACCCTGAAATCGGTGTAAGCACATCCAGCGCCAACGTTATGGGTCTGGATAATGGACGTTATCCGTCGCCTACGGTCTATTCATTTGGTTTGAATGTCACTTTTTAATCACTAAATCTTGAAAAATATGAAATTCAATTATCTCAAATACGGTATATTGGCTGTTGTATTGGCAGCAGGCACTTCTTCTTGCGAAGACTTCCTTGACAGACCGACCATAGACAATTACAACACGGACAATTATTATGAAACGGACGACCAATGTATTTCGGGCGTAAATTACTTGTATAACTCACCGTGGTATGACTTCCAACGCGGTTTCATCAAAGTTGGTGAAGTTCTTTCCGGAAACTATTACTGGAGCAATAGCCCCTACCTGACTTTTACAGTAAACGGAACAGATGAAGACCTTGTAAACATGTCTTATTCATTGTGGGCGGTCATCGGACATACAAACACAGTCTACGACCTCTTGCAAGAAAGTCCTGCATCCGAATCGGTCAGAAACCAATGCATGGGCGAATGCCTCACATGGAAAGCGTTGGCATACTTCTATCTGGTACGCACTTTCGGTGACGTACCTATTATCCACAACAATACAGAAGAACTGGTAAACGGCACTTACAATGAAAAGTACAAGGTGCAAAAAGCAGATGTATATGAATACATCATCATGACACTGGAAAAAGCGATGGAACTGTTGCCACGTTCGAGCAGTGCAGGCCGTATAGATTACTATTGCGCCGAAGGATTAATGGCAAAAGTATATCTGACCAAAGCCGGCGTAACGGGAACACTGAATGCCGAAGACCTACAAAGGGCAGCCACGTATGCCAAAGATGTCATAGACAATTCCGGACGTAGCCTGCTGACTAATTACAGCGATGTATTCCGGCTTGCCAACAATACGAACGAAGAAAGCCTGATAGCATGGCGTTGGACGGCTGAAGGCAACCAATGGACTTCACAAAACACGTTACAGTCAGACTTGGCCATCGACGGATTCGATGAATTCGGAGATTGCTGGGGCGGTTGGAACGGCATGTCGGTAGATTTGCAAGAAGCTTTCGGGGTAAGACTACTGGAACAAACCCCTGACGCTTGGATCAATGGCACAGACACCCGCCGTCAGGCTACCATGATGTTGCCCGGTGACACATACAGCTATTTCTGGCAAGACAAAGGTGGATTTGATTATCTCCGGTTTATTTACGACACCGATTACAATGCCGGAGCAGGGACATTGCAGTCTGCTACGGGTTCCAACACCGTAAAACACCTGTACGGTAACGCACAAGACCACGTAAGTGGTGCCGGACACTCTGCCGCTTATATGAAAAACAGCCTTGCCACCCATGTATTAAGGTTGTCTGATGTTTATCTGATTTATGCAGAAGCCATGATGGGAACAGCCCGTTCTACCTCTGACGCTTCAGCTATCGACGCTTTTTATGAAGTACGCCACCGTGCACAGTCTACTTATACACGCCCTACTTCCATTACTTGGGAAGATGTATGGAACGAACGTCGGTTGGAACTGGCTATGGAAGGCGACCGCTGGTATGACTATGTACGTGTAGCTTACTACAATCCCCAATTCTGCATCAATGAATTGAGAAATCAAAAGCGCAATTCGTTCTTCGGGCTGGATGATCTTTATGAAGCCTACTATAATACAGGGAACTGGACGGTAGACGAAACGGCAATGCGCTATGATGACAGCGTCGCCGCCCCCAATGTGACAGAAAGCAGCTTTACCCTTCCGTTCCCGACCGAAGACGTAGTATTCAATCCGCATTTGATGGAAGATCCGATTCATGAAGATGTACGTAGCCTGTATAGTTATTAATCTTAAAAACGCATAGATTATGAAATTACAAAATAAAATACCATTCAGCCTCTTTTGCCTGATAGCTCTTGTAGCGAGCTTTTCTATGGCATCCTGCGAAGACGAACCGGACAAGTACGAAGTAGCAGACGGCTTGCCCACAGTCCGTTACATCCGCTCTCCGTATGCAGTTTCAGCAGATTCACTGATTACGGAAGCCAGCACAGGAACAACCATTTGCCTGGTCGGCGAAAACCTGCGCAGCATTTATGAACTTTACTTCAATGATGTTCAGGCCATCTTGAACAGCAGTTACATGACAGACAATACAGTCATAGTAGATGTGCCCCAAAGCATCCCGACTGAAGTTTCCAATAAAATGTATATGGTCACCCGGAACGGTGAAACCGTGGAATACGATTTCAGTGTAACGGTTCCCGCACCTACCCTTACAACCATGTCGTGTGAATACGCTCCAGCAGGATCAGAAGTCACTATTACTGGAAACTACTTTGTCGATGACCCCAATGTTCCGCTTAGCGTAGTATTCCCCGGCGACATAGAAGTGACCGAATTTACCAACATCTCGCAAAGCTCCATCAGCTTCATCATGCCGGAATGTACCGAAGAAGGAGCTATAGATGTAACTACCATTTACGGAACCACGACCTCTGCTTTCCACTATTTAGACACACGTGGCATGTTGTTTGACTTTGATGGCATGACGGGTTTGGGCAATCATGGATGGCACGACCGTACCATAACTTCTGACGAAACATCCATCACCGGCAACTTTGTCCAATTAGGAGATGGCAACACCACGCTGGATGCGGCAGGCGGTTGGAACGACAGCCAGTTCGCTTTTGAATACTGGCCGGGAAGCTGGAATACTCCGACCGATTATCCTGAAGGTGAAGGAATACGCCTGTACGATTTAGCGGATTTCTCTGATTACACCAACATGAGCATCAAATTCGAAATGTATATTCCGTCAAGCAATCCGTGGAGTTCAGGTGCCATGCAGGTAATCTTTGCCGGTACCGACCTTGTGACTTACGGCAATGGCGGAACAGATATCTACGGAAACGCAATTGCAGGACCGAACAACACCTATTTCCAAAACGACGAACTGCCACGTGCCCTTTACCGTCCTTGGACTACGACTGGTTCTTATCACACAGATGACCAATGGGTAACCGTTTCATTGCCTATTTCATCGAACTTCATTTACGGATTTAACGGCGGAACAGCTACCGGTACGCTAAGCGCGGATGATTTTGCCAGCCTTGTCATCTTTGTCACTGGCGGCGGAGTAGAAGGAACAGAATGTACACCTTTAATTAAAATAGACAACATCCGTGCCGTACCCAACAGATAACATAAAACAATAGCACCATGAAGAATGTAAATAAAATAAAGACACTGTTGCTCTCATGCCTGGTCCTGTTAGGATTGTCAGCATGCGACAACGATGATTTGAGCACCCAACAGTATACTGGGGGAGTAAGCTTGAATGTATATGGTCCGCAACCCGTAGTACGTGGAGGGACATTACGTTTTCTGGGTTCGAATCTTGACCAAGTGACACAAGTAATCATTCCGGGAGTCAATCCCATTACGGATATAGATGTCCGCCAGTCGGGCATACCCAGCGAAATATGGGTACAGGTTCCGGTAGACGGTCCGGAAGAAGGTTATGTCACACTGGTAACCGCAAATGGGGAAGAAATCACAACACTTACCCAACTGACCTACGAAGAACCTATTGTTTTCGAAGGATTCTCTCCAGCTTCCGCCATGCCGGGAGAAACCATCACCATAACGGGAGATTACCTCAACCTGATTCATGAGGTGATTTTCGCCGAAGAGGTGGCTGTACCTGAAGAGAATTTCATTTCACACGACCGGTATCAAATACAAGTAGTTGTTCCCGACTCGGCCCGTACAGGAGAAATCATCTTGAGCGATGGAGCGGAAGAACTGCCCAACTGGATTTACTCGGAAGAAGAGCTGGAAGTAGGCACACCTACTGTCACCTCCATAACGACCGACACCCGGTTTAAAGCAGGAGAACGATTAAGCATCAACGGTACGGCATTGAGCCTGGTGGATTATGTACGCTTCGAAGGGGCGGAAGTTCCGTCTGCTGCTTTGGCAGAAGACGACAAGGAGCCGTTCAACGTCAATGAAAACGGTACCAACCTGACATTGACTTTACCGGCAGAAGCCGCTTCGGGAACGGTTGAACTGGTATTGCGTTCGGGCGTAACAGTCACAGCATCCCAACATTTCGAAGTCGTTGTGCCAACTGATATCACTGTAACAACCTCACGCATCAAAGCCGGAAATGCCCTTGCCTTATCAGGTAATGATTTGGATTTGGTCACCTCATTGTCTTTCCCCTCAAACGAAGAAGGGACAACTATAGACGGAGGCGAATTTACGGTAGCTGCAAACAGTTTGACACTAAACACAGTTCCCGAAACAGCTATCGATGGCAACCTTTCGCTGAACATGGCAAACGGCATGAGCGTAGCTGTGCCCTACACATTGGTTAAACCTACCGTTACTTCTTATTCTGCCAATCCGGTCAATGCTGGGGAAACCCTGACCTTGACAGGTACAGACTTAGACTTGGTTACAGGAGTCAGCATTGGCGGCGGAAGTACAGCTACCCCCATTGAAGGAAGCACAGAGAGCAACCTGACAATTACTGTCCCGATGGATTCGCAAAGCGGACCCGTATCCTTGATACTGGCAAACGGCACCTCGGTAGAAAGCGGCACCTTGAATGTAAACGAAGCCGTATTCTGCTACATAGCCAACATGCCCGAAGAAGACATCGTGGTGGGCACAATCTGCCAAGTAGAGATAGCCAACGGCGACAGATTGACCGAAGTGCAAGTAGACGGAACATCCGTCAACTACATTGTAAACGGCAACAACCTGTTATTCAATGTACCGACTACGGCTGGAAGCAACAGCACCGTGAAACTGATTTCATCGAACGGTGAAATTGAATACACGTTCCCGTTCGTTTCTGGAGTAGCAGAAGAAACAGTAATCTGGACCGGAAATTTCGATTTAGGCAACTGGGCAAACGGCATGCAAGATCTGGCATGGGGCGGATATGACTTTTCTGCATTACAAGCCGGGAATACAATCATCGTCTACTTCACACAAGATGCCACAGCTTCGTCATGGCAACTGAAACTGGGCAGAGGAAGTGACTGGAGCACGTTGCCCGACTTCCAAGAATATGCCGGAGGTGGAGATGCAACCGACCTAACGGCAGGAGCAACAAGTTTTTCATACCAGTTAGGTGCCAATGATGTCAACGAAATCTTAACCAACAATGGATTAATCTTCCAAGGTGCGAATGTGACCTTGACGCAAATATCCATCATATTTTGAACCTTATAAAACGACAGAATTATGAAATTGAAAAATATAATCGGATTCTTGCTGCTTTCGATGGCATTCGTCACCGTTGCCTGCGATGACGATGTAGAATACACCATTACAGAGGTAGATGCCCCCGTATTGGTTTCTACTACCCCCGAAAACGGCTCTACCAACGTTTCGAGTGGCGATGTTACCATCAGCATCACTTACGACAAAAACGTGTTCTTCGCCAGCAGTTATGCGGATCAGCTTATCTTTACAAGCGGAACGGTGACGAGTGCAGATGTCATAGGAACCAGCCCCACATTGATCGTGAATGTAAACGTGCCTGAACGAGGAACACAATGCACACTGACCATTCCCGAAGGTCTGGTGACCGGACCGAATCAGATGCCGGCTCCCGAAGTAAGCGTAACGTTCACAACCACAGGACTTGATCAAAATCCGGTCTATACACTGACAGCCGAAGCGCAACGTGTGTACGACTTCTTACAAGAGAACTTCGAAACCCGCACCATTTCAGCTACAATGGCAAACGTGGCGTGGAACACCGAAAACGCCGAACAAGTCTACCAATGGACCGGACAATATCCGGCAATGAACTGCTTCGACTATATCCATCTCGCCTCTTCACCCGCCAACTGGATTGATTACGGCGACATCACCCCTGTACAACAATGGTGGGATAACGGTGGATTGGTACTCGCGATGTGGCACTGGAACGTGCCGAGAAACGAAGGTGATACCGACCCGAACAATTACACCTTCAACCTAAGCGAAACCACTTTCGACATCGATAACGCCTTTACTGAAGGTACGTGGGAATACAATACCGTGCATGCAGACCTTGAAAAGATTGCCGGTTACCTGAGATTATTGCACGATGCCAACATCCCTGTCATCTGGCGTCCGCTGCACGAAGCGGCAGGAGGATGGTTCTGGTGGGGTAAGAATGCCGACAGCTTCAAAAAACTTTGGGTAGAAATGTTCAACTATTTCGAAGCACAAGGCTTGAACAACCTGATTTGGGTATGGACCAGTGAAACCAACGACACAGACTGGTATCCCGGTGATGAATACGTGGACATTATCGGGCGCGACCTGTACGGCAACGATGCTGCCGACTGCGCTTCGCAATACCAAACCCTCATCAACGACTTCGGCAACAAGATGATTACGCTGAGCGAATGCGGTTATTCGGAATATACCGACTCTACGGTCGGACTGCTTTCTGAGCAATGGAACGCAGGTGCACGCTGGTTATGGTTCATGCCATGGTATGACTCCGACAACAGCACCACCCCACATGCCGACCAAACTTGGTGGGAAGACGCTATGAGCCAAGACTATGTCATCAAACGCGGAGAATTTAGATAAGCCTGTAGGTTTTTGAGTTCTTGAGTTTGTAAATTTGCAAACTCAAAAACTCAATAACTTATACTTTAAGCGGCATTGAAATATGCATATTGTAGATTGCCATCACCGTAGAGAAGCATGCGTTTTGATGAACATAAGTGACTCGACCGTTTAACATAAGTAACTCGCACGTTTCACATATAAGTGAGTCGGCCATGTCACTTATGTTCGTCAACGGAGTCTTTTGACGTTCTGTGGCGACATCAACAAAATGCACAAATCCATACCGCGCATAATATAAAAACTCAATAACTCAAAAACTCAAAATGAAACCCATCCATACAATACTTGCAGGCACTTGCCTGATAGCCACAATGGCAGCCTGCAACAATGCAAAAGAACAAGAAGTGTCCGCACGCACCCCCGAAGCGCTCGCGATGCTCCAGACACTGAAAACGCTTCCCGAAAAAGGCGTGTTCATGTTCGGACATCACGATGATCCCGTGTATGGCATCCGGTGGGACGGTGATGAAAACCGCAGCGACGTGAAAAGCGTATGCGGCGACTACCCTGCCATGATGTCTTTCGATTTGGGACACATCGAACTGGGCGATAGTGTCAACCTCGACAAAGTATCGTTCGACCGCATCCGACGTGAAGTGGTAGCACAATACGAACGGGGCGGTATGTCCTCCTTCAGCTGGCACCTCGATAATCCGCAGACCGGAAAAGACACATGGGATGTATCCGATTCTACCGTCGTGCGTTCCGTCCTGCCCGGAGGAGCCAACCACGAGAAATTCATCACGTGGCTGGACCGTGCCGCCGATTACATGAACTCCATCCGCACAGCAGACGGCACCAAAGTGCCCATCCTCTTCCGTCCGTGGCACGAACATACCGGAAGCTGGTTCTGGTGGGGACAGAAACTCTGCTCTACCGAAGAATATAAAGCATTGTGGAGCATGACTTACAACCGCATGAAAGAAAAAGGTGCCGACCAGTTACTTTGGGCATATTCGCCCGGCATTGAGCCGAACGACACGACCGAATACCTGGAACGCTATCCGGGAGACAGCATCGTCGACCTCATCGGCGTAGATGCCTACCAGTTCGAAAGAGCCGCCTACGAACAGGCACTCGACAAATCACTGCGGATAATGACCCAGATAGGCAAGTCGCACAATAAAGCCATTGCCGTTACCGAGACCGGATACGAGACCATTCCCGATTCTACATGGTGGACCGGAACACTGATGCCTATTATCCAGAAATATCCCATCAGTTACGTACTGGTATGGCGCAATGCCCGCGAAAAGGAAAACCACTTTTATGCACCTTATCCGGGACAAGTGTCGGAACAGGACTTCGTGAAGTTCTACAACGACCCGAAAACTCTTTTTGCCGGAGATATGAAAAGTAACTAATTTAAATTGAACACAGAGACACAAAGACACAGAGAATTAAAGCAAACTTTGTGAACTTTGTATGCTCAAAATAAAACGCTGTGCCTCCGTGCCTCTGTGTTCATTTCCATAATAACCATAAACAACCACGAATATGACCTCATTTGAAGAAAAAGTAAAAGACCTCATTGCCCGTCACGAGGCACTCATCACACGTAAAAACGAACCTGTAGCTGAAAGCAATGGCGTGTACACACGCTATAAATACCCCGTCTTGACCGCAGCGCATACCCCTATCTTCTGGCGTTACGACCTTGACGAGAAAACCAATCCTTACCTGATGGAACGCATCGGCATGAACGCCGTGCTTAACTCGGGAGCGATTAAATGGAACGGGAAATACCTGCTCGTAGCCCGCGTGGAAGGTGCTGACCGCAAATCGTTCTTCGCCGTAGCGGAAAGCCCCAACGGGGTAGACAACTTCCGCTTCTGGGATTACCCTGTAACCATGCCCGATGACGTTATCCCCGCCACCAACATCTACGACATGCGACTCACGGCTCACGAAGACGGCTGGATATATGGTATCTTCTGTGCCGAACGCCATGACAACAATGCTCCGGCAGGCGACCTCTCTTCTGCTACAGCCACTGCAGGCATCGCCCGCACCAAAGACTTGAAGACATGGGAACGCCTGCCCGACCTGAAATCGAAGAGCCAGCAGCGTAACGTGGTGCTTCATCCCGAATTTGTCAACGGCAAATACGCCCTCTACACCCGTCCGCAAGACGGATTCATCGATGCCGGAAGCGGCGGAGGAATCGGCTGGGCACTGATTGACGACATCACGCATGCCGAAGTGAAGGAAGAGAAAATCATCGACCTCCGCTACTACCACACCATCAAGGAAGTGAAGAACGGCGAGGGTCCGCATCCTATCAAGACTCCGAAAGGCTGGCTGCATTTGGCTCACGGAGTACGCGGATGTGCCGCCGGACTGCGTTACGTATTATATATGTATATGACTTCACTGGAAGATCCGACCAAGCTTATTGCTTCGCCGGGCGGCTACTTCATGGCTCCCGAAGGTGAAGAACGCATCGGCGATGTATCAAATGTATTGTTCACCAACGGCTGGATTGCCGATGACGACGGCACGGTGTACATCTATTATGCTTCTTCTGACACGCGGATGCACGTTGCGGTATCTACCATCGACAAGTTGGTAGACTACTGCATGAACACGCCTCAAGACGGGCTGACTACTACCGCTTCGGTAGAAACGCTGAAACGGCTCATTGACAAGAACCTTGGAAAATGAATAATTAAGTATGAGGAATGAAGAATGGGGCATCTATTTTTCATTCCTCTTTCAGCTAAACAAATAAGTAAGTATGCAAAATTAATGATATTATCAGAAACACAGATTTTCGCGGATTAGCGCAGATTATTGTAATTTATGCGAATCAGGAGTTAAACGTAGTTATGTTTCACAGGAGTTATCACTTCGTTCAGGAGTTAAAGGCCAATAGTCCTGCTTCTGAAAGCGGTGCAAGAGGTATTGGCATCTAACTCCCAGCCCGCACTGGCGGGCGATAACTCCCTATAACTCTCTTTTAACTCCTGATTGGCATAATTTACGATTTGACAATTTACTATCCTTTAAATCGTACTTCGTAAATCGAAAAATAGTAAATTAAAAGAATCCGCGCTAATCCGCGTTAATCTGCGTTTCTGAGCCGACTGATTATATAAACTAATTCTCAACATCTACTTAATAACCATGATTAAACTCAAAGAAAAAATCGGATACGGGCTGGGCGACATGGCTTCCTCGATGTTCTGGAAGCTGTTCGGAGCCTACCTGATGATTTTCTATACCGATGTATTCGGACTTCCGGCGGCTATGGTGGGCACAATGTTCCTCGTCACCCGTGTGTGGGACTCGGTGTTCGACCCTGTCATCGGCATCATCGCCGACCGTACGTCGAGCCGTTGGGGGAAGTTCCGTCCCTACCTGCTCTTTCTTGCCGTCCCGTTCGGACTTATCGGCATACTGACTTTCTATACACCTCCTTTTGGCGAAGCGGGTAAATTAGTCTACGCCTACATCACCTATTCGCTGATGATGATGGTCTATTCGGGCATCAACGTGCCCTACGCTTCGCTCTTAGGCGTCATGAGCCCCAACCCGAAAGAACGCGGCACGCTTTCTACTTTCCGCATGATGTTCGCCTACATCGGAAGTTTCATTGCCCTGCTGCTGTTCATGCCCATGGCAAACGCTTTCAGCGGACACAGTACGGACATAGCCGCCCAACAACATGGCTGGCTGATGGCTGTAATGGTCATTGTGGCAATGTGCGTCTTGCTTTTCTTCGGCTGCTTCTCGTGGACCAAAGAACGGGTAAAACCTATCAAGGAAGCGAAAAGCTCATTGAAGGATGACATACACGACCTCTTCCATAACCGCCCGTGGTGGATTCTGTTCGGAGCCGGAATCGCCTCGCTGGTGTTCAATTCCATCCGCGACGGAGCGGCGGTGTACTACTTCAAATATTACATCGTGGAATCAGACTTCCACGTCATCACGCTTTTCGGGATGTCGTTCGTGCTGAGCGGACTCTTCCTCTCCGTAGGCCAGGCTGCCAATATCATCGGCGTAGTCTTGGCGGCTCCGGTCAGCAACAAGATAGGCAAGAAAAACACCTTTGCCATCGCCATGCTCCTTGCCACCGCACTCAGCATCATCTTCTATTGGTTCGACCGCAGCGACCTGGTATGGATATTCATCTTCCAATGCCTCATCAGCATCAGTGCCGGAAGCATCTTTCCGCTCCTGTGGTCGATGTATGCCGACTGTGCCGACTATTCGGAACTGCGCAGCGGAAACCGCGCTACAGGACTTATCTTCAGTGCCTCGTCGATGAGCCAGAAGTTCGGCTGGGCAATCGGCACGGCAGTAACGGGCTGGCTGCTCTCCTACTTCGGATTCCAAGCCAATGCCGAACAGAGTGCCGAGACCATCCACGGCATCAAACTGTTCCTCAGCTGGTTGCCCGGAGCTGCAGCATTCGTCTCAATGCTCTTCGTCATCGGCTACCCCTTGGGCGAACAGAAGATGAAGGAAATCATCGGCAAGCTGAACGAGAAACGGAAATCCTAACTTTCATTCTCACCACAGATTACACAGATTTTTTTAATTGGATAGGAAGCTGATAAAATCTAAATTGAAAATCTGTGTAATCTGTGGTGAAAAAAACAATGCACTATGAATCAACTTATCAACCAGCTCCGGAACGAAATGCGCTCCGAGCTTGAAAACAACATCCTTCCGTTTTGGATGAACAAAATGGAAGATAACGAAGAAGGCGGCTTCTACGGACAAATCACCGGCGAAGACGAATTGAAACCTGAAGCATCGAAAGGCGCGATACTGAACGCACGCATCCTGTGGACGTTCTCGTCTGCCTACCGCCTGCTGAAGAAACCCGAATACTTAGAAACAGCTACCCGTGCCAAACGCTATCTGATAGACCGGTTCTACGACCCGCAGTACGGTGGCATCTACTGGGAACTAGATTACAAGGGCAACCCGCTTGATACGAAAAAACAAATCTATGCCATCGGCTTCGCTATTTACGGTCTGAGCGAATATGCCCGTGCCACAGGGGATACGGAAGCGTTGGAATATGCCCAAAGACTCTTCGATGCCATCGAACAACACAGCTTCGATTCCGAACAAAACGGATATGTGGAAGCATTGACCCGTGACTGGCAACCCATCGGGGACATGCGCCTGAGCGACAAGGACGAGAACGAGAAGAAAACGATGAACACGCACCTGCACATCCTGGAACCTTACACCAACCTCTACCGCGTATGGAAGGACGAACAGCTGGAACGACAACTACGGAACCTGATTGAAGTATTCATCACCCGCATCCTCGACCCACAGACCGGACACCTCAACCTGTTCTTCGAAGAAGACTGGACCAACAAATACCACATCGTCTCCTACGGACACGACATCGAAGCCTCATGGCTTATCCACGAAGCGGCATTGGTACTGGGCGACCCGGCGTTGCTGAAACGGATAGAGCCCATCATCATCCGGATAGCCCGGGCAGCCGATGAAGGGCTGAACCCCGACGGAAGCATGATATACGAACACTTCATCGACCGGCAGAAGACAGACCGCGAGCTGCACTGGTGGGTACAGGCGGAAAACGTAGTGGGGCACATCAACCTCTACCAGCACTTCGGCGACACGGAAGCTCTCGACACCGCCGTCCGCTGCTGGGAGTTCATCAAGACGAAACTGATAGACCGCGAACACGGCGAATGGCACTGGAGCCTCCTGCCCGACGGCACCGTAAACCGCCGCGATGACAAGGCTGGTTTCTGGAAATGTCCTTACCACAACGGCCGCATGTGCATGGAGGTCATCGAACGCTTCTGACTTTTTCACCACAGATTACACAGATTTTCAATTTAGATTTTAAAGTTTATACAAACAGTCAGTTCAGAAACGCAGATTAACACAGATTTTCGCAGATTATTTTAATTTACTATTTTTCGATTTACAAAGTACGATTTAAAGTTCAAATAGTAGATAGTAAATTGTCAAATCGTAAATTACAATAATCTGCGTTTCTAATAATTCAACAAAAACCATGAAACGATTAAGTTTAATTCTTTTGGCGATGCTGTTAGGCAGCATTGCTTGGGGAACGACCCTGAAATATACCGAAGTTCATGACATTCCCTACAAGGAATCGGAAGAAGCCTACGTGAAAGAACGCTGCAAGTTAGACATCTATTATCCCGAAGACACGACGGGATGCCCTGTTGTCGTATGGTTTCACGGAGGCGGACTGACACAAGGCAACAAGTCTTTCCCTTGGAAACTGAAAGAAAAGGGCATGGTGCTTGTCGCCGTCAACTACCGTTTGCTTCCCAAAGTGGAAATCAATGAATGCCTTGATGATGCAGCGGCAGCCGTGGCATGGGTATTCCGCGAAATCGGGAAATACGGAGGAGATAAACGGAAGATTTTCGTATCGGGACACTCGGCAGGAGGTTATCTGACCGCCATGATAGGCTTGGATAAGAAATGGCTCGCCCGCTATCAGGCCGATGCCAATGAGATAGCAGGACTCATCCCGTTCAGCGGACAGATGATCAGCCATTTCGCCTATCGGGACATGAAAGGCATCGGAAACCTGCAACCGACCATTGATGAGTATGCCCCACTCTTTCATGTCCGGAAAGACGCTCCTCCCCTGGTATTGATTACAGGCGACCGCAACATCGAGCTTTTCGGACGATACGAAGAAAACGCCTACATGTGGCGGATGATGAAACTTACCGGACATGCCGAAACCTACCTCTACGAGATAGACGGACACGGGCACGGCTCTATGGCAGAACCGGCTTACCACATCTTAGAGCAACACATCCGGAAAATTTTAGGGAAACCGGTGGATAACAACTGACCAAGAATACCCCTACCACAAATCCCTATAAATAGGTATTGCCGGATTATTTCAAGCCTTGTATTTTTGCAGAAAGAAAAAACAGAAAACATCATGCAAGTGCTGAAAGAAGACATACGCGACCGTATATTGGCTATTGCCAGACAGCAATTCGCACAGAAAGGATATTCCAAAACTTCCATGCGCGAAATAGCCGGACTGGCAGGAGTTGGGGTCGGAAACATCTACAACTACTTTGCGAACAAAGACGAACTGTTCCGTGAAGTGGTCCGTCCGGTCTTGTATGCCTTGGAAGCCATGTTGCAGGAGCATCACGGCATACGGGGCGAGGATATTATGATGATGCGGTCGGAAAAGTATCTGAAGTCCTGCATCGATGAATATGTTTCGCTTATTAACACGCACCGCGGGCTGATGGAAATTCTGTTGTTCCGCGCACAAGGCTCTTCATTGGAACATTTCCGCGAGAACTACACCGACCGTTCTACGGAACTGGTCAAGGCATGGTTCACGTCCATGCAGCAGAAGCATCCCGAAATCAATACGGCAGTGTCCGATTTTATCATCCACCTGCATACGGTATGGATGTTCACGATGTTCGAAGAACTGCTGATGCATTCGGTTCCCCAACAGGAAATGGAAACCATCTTGCACGACTATATTCTTTTTGAAATTCAAGGCTGGAGGGCAATCATCCAAATATG
>NZ_NFJG01000035.1:0-35219 GCF_002159755.1 Bacteroides sp. An269 | reverse complement strand
ATGCTTGTATTATCGTGACAATGACAAATGACAAATGACAATTAACAAAGTGATGTAACGCACCACGAAGAAGAAAAGAGAATTGTAAATTAAATTATATTATATATATTATAATATATATATAATATAATTTATAATGTCGCTCACCTGCCATTAAGGCAATTTTTCCGGAAAAAGTTAATTGTCATTTGTCATTTGTCATTTGTCATTGTCATCATTATGCTTATATCTTACATATATCACGCATCTATATGCAAATTCCGGTATATATAGCTCCGCGCGCCTGTGCAAATAGTTTGCATCTCAGCGTTTTTAAAAACAACTTGGCAAAAAAAATAATTGCCGATTGTCAATTTTCCATTGTCCATTGCCTAATATCCATTGCCAATTGAAAAATTTTTCGTATCTTTGTGGAGTGAATCCTCCCTCACTATTCCCCTCTCCATACCGGCATACGTGCCGAGACGGTGCATGTTTGACAGAGGGGGTCTCTGCGCAAGACAACAACGACCTACCTTGAAAGCAGGTCGTCTCTGAGATAAGGTAGTTTCAAACCACCCTATCTCTGAGACGAGGTAATTTCAAATTACCCTGTCCCGTGGGATGACCTTGGTTGAAACAAGGTCGTCTATACGTGGGCTTTCCCTACCCACCCTCCGGCAAGTGCCGCGGCGATGCCTGCCGCCACGCTGGCAAGGGTGTAGAGCGCGAAGGCGGCGTAATGCCCCTGGCGGAGCAGGGTCAGGCTCTCTTGGCTGAAGGTGGAGAAGGTGGTGAACCCTCCGCAAAGCCCCGTGGTGAGGAAAAGCCGTGTCTCGTCGGAGAAGCCGAAGCGGGCGGAGAGGGCGTAGAACAGCCCGATGAGGAAGCTTCCCGCCACGTTGACGCCGAGCGTAGCCCACGGGAAGAAAAGGGGAGGGATGCGCCCGTTCATCACCGCCTGCACCCCGAAGCGCATCACGCTCCCGATGCCGCCTCCCAAGAAAATGGTTATCAATACGTTGGACATGTTGTTTATTTACGGTTTTATTATTTACGGTTTTTTTGAAACGCGGATTCACGCGGATTTCCGCAGATTGTATTTTTTTATTCATGTAGGGATGTTTGCGTAAATCTGCGTTCCGGCATCCGTTTTCGGGGCGCAAAGGTACAAAAATATAGGCCTTTTTCCGGTGGATTTGAATGAAAAAAGCGGCGCAAATGAAAATAGTCTGCGGAAATCCGCGTGAATCTGCGTTTCAGAAAATAGGTTTCCGCATCTTCTTGTGCACCGTAAAAACCGAATATTTTCGTTGATGTCCTTAAAATTTGTATGGTTTTTCATAGATTTATTGTAACTTTGCGCATCAAAAACAAGGAAAACATCAAAACATACTTAATATGAATATTTCGTATAACTGGCTAAAAGAATACGTCAACTTCGACTTGACCCCCGAACAGGTGGCGGCGGCGCTTACCTCTATCGGGCTGGAAACAGGCGAAGTGGAAGAAGTCCAGTCGATTAAAGGAGGGCTGGAAGGCTTGGTCATCGGAAAAGTGCTGACCTGCGAGCCGCATCCCAATTCCGACCACATGCACATTACGACGGTCGACTTGGGGCAGGGCGACCCCGTGCAGATTGTATGCGGGGCGTCGAACGTAGCCGCAGGGCAAAAGGTGGTGGTAGCTACCTTGGGCACCAAGCTGTATGACGGAGACGAGTGTTTCACCATAAAGAAATCGAAACTCCGGGGCGTGGAATCGAACGGCATGATTTGTGCCGAAGACGAAATCGGCATCGGAACCAGCCACGAGGGCATTATCGTGCTGCCCGATGACGTGGAGCCGGGCACGCTTGCCAAGGATTACTACAACGTGAAGAGCGACTACGTGCTGGAAGTGGACATCACGCCCAACCGCGCGGATGCCTGCTCGCACTACGGCGTGGCGCGCGACCTGTACGCCTGGCTCGTGCAGAACGGGCATGAGGCGGAACTGAAGCGCCCTTCGGTAGAGGCGTTTGCGGTAGACAATCACGACCTGGACATCGACGTGGTGGTAGAGAACACCGAGGCTTGCCCGCGCTATGCCGGCGTGGTGGTAAAGAACGTCACGGTGAAGGAAAGCCCCGAATGGCTCCAGGCGAAGCTGAAAGCCATCGGCTTGCGCCCGATTAACAACATTGTGGACATCACCAACTACATCCTGCACGCTTACGGCCAGCCGATGCACTGCTTCGACGCCGACAAGATAAAGGGTGGCAAGATTGTGGTGAAGACCGTGGCGGAAGGCACTCCGTTTGTGACGCTGGACGGCGTGGAACACAAGCTTTCGGACCGCGACCTGATGATATGCAACGCCGAAGAGCCGATGTGTATCGCGGGCGTGTTCGGCGGACTCGATTCGGGCACTACCGAAGAGACCCGCAACGTGTTCTTCGAAAGCGCTTATTTCCATCCTACGTGGGTGCGCAAGACCGCACGCCGCCAAGGGCTGAGCACCGATTCTTCGTTCCGTTTCGAACGGGGCATCGACCCGAACGGCGTGATTTATGCCCTGAAAGAGGCGGCTATCCTGGCGAAAGAGCTTGCGGGAGGTGAAATCGCTTGTGAAATCAAGGATAACTATCCCAGCCCGATAGCCGGCTTCCCGGTAGAACTTCCGTATGCGTATGTCCGTTCGCTGATTGGCAAGGAAATCCCTGCCGGGGTGATAAAGCGCATCGTTTCGAGCCTGGAAATGGAAATCACGGGCGAGACCGGAGAAGGGCTTTCGCTGGTGGTGCCTCCTTACCGTGTGGACGTGCAGCGTCCGTGCGACGTGGTGGAAGACATCCTGCGCATCTACGGATACAACAATGTGGAAATCCCCACTTCGGTAAAGGCGTGCCTGAGCGTGGAAGGAGCCGAAGACAAGTCGGTGAAGCTCCAGAACCTCGTGTCGGAGCAGCTGGTGGGATGCGGGTTCAACGAAATCCTGAACAACTCGCTCACCTCCGCTTCGTATTACGAAGGGCTGGAAACGTATAAGCCCGAAAACCTGGTGCGGCTGATGAATCCGTTGAGCAACGACCTGAACGTATTGCGCGGCACCCTTCTGTTCGGCGGGCTGGAAAGCATCGAGCACAACGCCAACCGCAAGAATGCCGACCTGAAGTTCTTCGAGTTCGGCAATTGCTATCATTATAATGCCGGAAAGCGGAACCCTGAAAAAGCGCTCGCGCCTTACTCCGAAGAACTGCACATGGGCTTGTGGGTGACCGGCAAGCGGGTAAGCAACTCGTGGGCGCACGCCGATGAGGACTCGTCGGTGTACGAGCTGAAGGCATACGTGCTGAACATCCTGCGCCGTCTGGGCGTGAACTTCGGCGCGCTGGTGTTCGGCACCTTGAGCGATGACATCTATGCCGCCGCCCTGTCGGTGCATACCCGTGGCGGAAAGTTGCTGGCTACGCTCGGCATCCTGCACAAGAAGCTCCTGAAGAGGTTCGATATCGAGAACGAAGTGTATTATGCCGACCTGAACTGGAGGGAGCTGATGAAGGCGGTCAAGAACAACGCGGTGACTTACAAGGACATTTCCAAGTATCCTGCCGTGAAGCGCGACCTGGCACTCTTGCTCGACAAGCAGGTGCAATTTGCCGAAATCGAGAAAATCGCCTACGAGACCGACAAGAAACTCTTGAAGCGCGTAGAGCTTTTCGATGTGTACGAAGGCAAGAACCTCGAAGCCGGAAAGAAGAGTTACGCGGTGAGCTTCACCCTGCAGGACGAAAACGCCACGCTGAACGACAAGCAGATAGACAAGCTGATGAACAAGCTGGTGCAGAACCTGGAAACAAAACTGGGAGCGAAATTGAGATAAATTTTTTAGGTAACAAGTTGACAAGGTGACAAGGTTCTGAATACTTATACTTCTCGCGCATTAATTTGTGCATTTTGTATATGCCATGTAGTAGAGACGATGTGCACATCGTCTCTACAGAAACGGTACGAAATGTTCAAGGAAGTGTACAAATTCATACCGTGTAGGGTATAGAACTATCTAAACCCAGTCCCCTAGTCCCTAGTTACCTAGTCCCTTAAAAAAACAACAACATTTAAAATATATAATCCAATGGGAAGAGCGTTTGAATATAGAAAAGCTACAAAACTGAAAAGATGGGGCCACATGGCCAAAACATTTACTCGTCTGGGAAAACAAATCGCCATTGCCGTAAAGGCGGGCGGACCGGAACCCGAAAACAACCCGACCTTGCGTTCGGTCATCGCTACCTGCAAGCGTGAGAACATGCCGAAAGACAACATCGAGCGTGCCATCAAAAACGCGATGGGCAAGGACCAGAGCGAGTACAAGGGAATGACTTACGAAGGATACGGCCCGCACGGGGTGGCTATCTTCGTCGATACGTTGACCGACAATACGACCCGTACCGTTGCCGATGTGCGTTCGGTATTCAACAAGTTCGGCGGAAACTTGGGTACGACCGGTTCGCTGGCTTTCTTGTTCGACCACAAGTGTGTGTTCACTTTCAAGAAGAAAGACGGGCTGGATATGGAAGAACTGATTCTCGACCTCATCGATTACGATGTAGACGATGAATACGATGAAGACCCCGAAGAAGGCACTATCACGATTTATGGTGACCCGAAGAGCTATGCTGCCATCCAGAAGCATTTGGAAGAGTGCGGGTTTGAGGATGTAGGAGGTGAATTTACTTATATTCCGAACGACCTGAAGGATGTGACTCCCGAACAGCGCGAAACCATCAACAAAATGGTGGAACGCCTGGAAGAGTTCGACGATGTGCAGACGGTATATACCAATATGAAGCCCGAAGAAGAATGATTTTTTTTCACCACAGATTACACGGATTGTTTAATTAGTAGATGTTGAGAATTAGTTGATATAATGTGTCGGCTCAGAAACGCAGATTAACGCAGATTTTCGCGGATTATTATTCTAATATTTGTTCTTAATCTGCGCTAATCTGCGGAAATCTGTGTTTCTGATAATATCATTTAATTTTGCACACTTACTTAGAATAATCTTTATTAGGAGAAGCTGGATTATGAGAATTGATTATCAGACGGAGGGCACTTGCAGTACGCGCATCGAGGTAGAAGTGGAAGACGGAATCGTGAAAGACGTGCGCTATACCGGGGGATGCAACGGTAATCTGCAAGGCATCAGTGCTCTGGTGAAAGGGATGCCCGTGAGCGAAGTGATAGCCCGGCTGGAAGGTATCCGGTGCGGTTCGAAACCCACTTCATGTCCCGACCAGTTGTGCAAGGCGTTGCGTACGGTAAAAGCATAGTTGTATGAACGTGTTGATACTCAATGCCAGTCCCCGCCCAAAGGGGAACATATCCCGTATGTTGGGCGCGATGGAAGAAGAAGCCGTAAAGGCAGGGATGCAGGTCATGTCGGTCCGTGTTTCCGATTTGCATGTCGCGCCTTGTAAGGGATGCATGGTGTGTCGCACAAAGCAGGCATGCGTACTGCCTGAAGACGATGCCCAGCGTGTGCTCCAGCTCATCGGAGCATGCGATGTACTGGTTATCGGGGCTCCTTGCTATTGGGGCAATATGCCAGGTACGCTGAAGGTGTTGTTCGACCGGCTGGTGTACGGGATGATGGGCGAGAGTCTGCAAGGTATTCCCCAGCCTTTGCACAAGGGTAAACGGGCTATGCTGCTCAGCACGTGCACCACTCCTTTTCCATTTAATGTTTTTTTCCGCCAGAGCCGTGGCACCATTCGTGCATTGCGCGAAATCCTCCGTTGGAGTGGCTTTAAGATCAGCGCCACGCTCGAAGTGGGAGGCACCAAAAAACATCCTGTAAGCGGGAAAACATTGGAACGTTGCCGCCGGATGATCCGGAAGTTATAAATAGAATGAATGCCGGCATTTAGCCGGCAAGGAGTAAAAAGGGAGTTATTTCAAGGAGTTAAAAGGAGTTAGAAGCCAATACTTTTGTTCATGGAAGCCCTAGCAGGACTATTTGCCTTTAACTCCTGCCGAAGGCATACCTCCTTCTAACTTCTTCTATCTACTGTATATGATGAATAAGAAAATGAAGAAACAATGGTGGGTGACCTTGTCTTTGTGGATTATCGCATGCACATTCCTGCTTTCGGCTTGCGGTGGAAGGCGGTATATGCAAGCGCAGCTATCCGAGGAAGGCGATACCTTGCAGATGGCATACGCGCGCTATCTTACCGTTGTGAAGCATGAGATGTTTACGCAAGTTACGGTGCGCAATCCTTGGGATTCTACGCGTATCCTGCACACCTATCTGCTGGTGGACAAGCATCGGGTATTGCCCGAAGGATTGCCCGAGGGCACGGTGGTGCGTATTCCTTTAGAGCGGATGCTGGTTTATTCGTCGGTGCATTGCAGCTTGTTCGGAGAATTGCAGGCACTGGATGCGGTGAGTGGAGTGTGCGACTTGTCGTATATCCGTATGCCTCAAATTCATGAGCGTGTGCGTGCCGGCAGGGTGGCGGATGTAGGGAGCAGTATGAGTCCCGACGTTGAGCGGGTTATTGCCTTGCATCCCGACGGTATCTTGCTTTCACCTTTCGAGAATGGTTCATACGGGCGTATCGGGCAACTGGATGTCCCGTTGATAGAATGTGCCGACTATATGGAAACCTCACCGTTGGGACGTGCCGAATGGATGCGTTTTTATGGGATGCTGGTGGGGAAGGAGCAGGAAGCCGATTCTTTGTTTTCACAGGTAGAGCGGGAGTATGAGGCTTTGCGGCGGTCGGTGGAACAGGTGGAAGAGAAGCCTCTGGTGTTTGCCGAGTTGAAGCAAGGCTCGGCATGGTATGTGCCGGGAGGCAAGAGTACGACCGGTCAGCTCTATGCCGATGCCGGTGCGCGTTATGTATTCGGCTATATCAGCGAGAGTGGTTCGGTGCCCTTGTCGTTTGAAACCGTGTACGACCGTGCCCGCCATGCTGATTTCTGGCTCATTAAGTATAACCAGTCGCACGACAAGACCTATGCCGGGCTGGAGCAGGACTATCGGCCATACACGGGTTTTGATGCGTTCCGCCGGAAGACGGTTTACGGATGCAATACCGGGCGCATACCGTATTATGAAGAGTCTCCTTTCCATCCCGAATATGTGCTGAAAGACCTGATAGCCGTTTTTCATCCCGGCTTGTTTCCGGATTACCAGCCGCGTTATTTCACGCCCCTTGAATAAACGTATGAAGAAGAGCACTCTCTATGTCGTGTTACTTGCCGCATCGGTGTTGGCGTTGGCGGTGGCATCCGTTTATGTAGGTTCGGTCCCGATTCCTTCCTCTGCCGTTACCTCTATCCTGCTGGGGGATACTTCTGCCGATGCAGGGTGGAGTTTTATCGTATGGGAGTCGCGTGTGCCTCAATGTATCACCGCTTTGCTTTGTGGTGCCGCATTGGCGGTATCTGGATTGATTTTGCAGACCGTGTTCAATAATCCGCTTGCCGATTCATCGGTCTTGGGCATCAGTTCCGGAGCCAGTTTGGGGGTAGCATTGGTATTGTTGGCAGGCGGCGGGAGTATTGTGGCAGGTCAGTTTGTGCTTTCGGGTTTTCTTTCGATGGTGGCGGGTGCTTTTGTGGGGGCAATGGTGGTGATGTCGGCTGTACTTTTTCTTTCGGTGCTGGTGCGTAGCAATGTGATGTTGCTCATCGCAGGCATCATGATAGGCTATCTGGCATCGTCTGCCATTTCTTTGCTGAATTTCTTTGCTACCGATGAAGGGGTGCATTCTTTTGTTATTTGGGGATTGGGAAGTTTTGGCGGTGTGTCTTCGGTCCAGTTGCCCGCTTTTTCGTTCATAGCCCTTATGGGCTTGCTGGCCGCCTTGTTGATGGTGAAACCCTTGAATGCATTGTTGTTAGGTCCCCGTTATGCTGAAAATTTAGGTATTCGTGTACGCCGTGTCCGGGGTATATTACTGGTGATAGCCGGTTTGCTTACGGCGGTGGTCACGGCATTTTGCGGTCCTATCGCTTTCATCGGGCTTGCCGTTCCTCATGTGGCGCGTATGTTATTGGGTACGTCTAATCACCGCTCTCTTCTTCCTGTGACCTTGCTGGCGGGATGTGCCGTGGCGCTTTTGTGCAACTTGCTTTGCCTTTTGCCTGGCGAGCGTGGCATTCTTCCTTTGGGTGCCGTCACTCCTGTGCTGGGTGCGCCTGTCATTCTTTATGTCTTGGTTCGTTGGCGTAAAGGCTAGCCGGTTATTTCCTTCCTTGAAATCGCATTATTCCTGACGTTCGCGCAAACGTCGGTTTTGTTTTTCTATGTCGTACGAATTTCCTCGTATTTTATCTTTGCGGAAATACTCCTGCCGGCGTATGGAGTCTTCTCTTTGTCGCTGGCGGATGTATTTGGAAAACCGGTCTGTATCGGGAGTTTGTGCAGGTGTGGCTGCTTTCGGAAGGGTATCCTCCTGAACTGTGTGTGTAAGGGTATCGCTGTCTGCCGGTGCATAGACGGGTAGTAAGCGGTAATAAGTAGGAAATTTCAGGCTGTCCTCACGTGTAGGGCGATAATTCTTGTAGGTTTTCCAGGCATTGGCATGTTTACGGTTGTGTTTCAGCATCCGTCCGTGAGGTGTAAGGTTGTTGTATATGAATCCGATGAAATCTAATCCTCCGATAACAACTCCGGCACCTAAAGAGCCTCCGACACGTCCGGAAGCACGGTCGTACATCATGCCCGTCCCTGGCGCAAGACTTTGCCCGTATTCTTCCGGCGAAACGGCACCTGGGTTGAGCTCCCAGTGGATGGTCCATTTTTTTGGGCGTCCCAGTACCAGCACATCATACACGGGGTCCTCGCCAAAGCGTGTCCATATGGTATAAGGTTCGGCACGGATGTATCCTGTGGGTTTCTTTACTTTCGTAGTGTCGATAAGGCTTCGCGGTATGCGCAGGTCTTTCTTAAATTCCATCCAGGGTTGGTTCATCGGATGTGTTTTCAGTTCTTCTTGCGGTTTTTCGATGCCGCTAAAGTCAAACTGTATCATCCGTACCGCTTCTTCATTCAGGCGGATTTCTTTATTCTTTTCCTGCGTTTGGGCAGCCAGAGGAAATGCCTCACTTGATAAGAGTATGACAAGAGTCAGTACTTTCCACTTGATGTTCCATTCTTCGTTCCTCATTTTCGCTTTTTTGTTTTTTCAACGTACTCTTCCTCCCTGCATCCAGCATTTCTGGTAATACGGTTCATCCAGTGTGCTTACAATAACTCCTTGGCTGGAGCTGGTATGGATGAACCGATTGTTTTTCAGGTAAATGCCTACATGGGTGGCGCGACGTTTATTGCGTCCGTTGTGGAAGAATACCAAGTCTCCTTCACGCAGTTTTCCTTTGCGTATTTTGTGGCAGTTTTCTTTGCGTTGTTCGTCCGAGTTCCGTTCCAGCCGTTTGCGGTATACTTTGCGGTAAATGTTGTAGGTTAGTCCCGAACAATCTACTCCCCTTCGCGAAGTCCCTCCGGACCGATAAGGTACGCCTATCCATTTTGCGGCTTCCACGTACAAGGAATGGTTGTCATCCATTGCGATATCCATATCCAGCCGGATGGCTGCTTGTGCCAGTTCGCGATAATTGTAGTGTGGAGCGCGTGTGCCGCATGCGGACAGGAGGATGAGCAGGATTGCTCCGATGAGTATATGGGTATGTTTGGTCATGTTTCCTTTATTTATTGGGAAACAAATGTAATGAAAATACAAATACAGAGACGTGGAAGGCTCGGTTTTTTCGAGTAATAATAACTAATTATAGTAGAATAAAACGGAATCGTAACACTATTTTGGAATAGAAAGCATACCAGTATTCTCTCTGCAAAAGAAGTTTATCCTTTTCCGATAGGGTAGCCTTCTTTTACAGAGAGCATGTTGTTTATTCCTGTGTCTCGATTTCAAAATAGTTTTCCAGTTCCTGCTTGGCTTCATCATTGATGGGAGTAATGTCGCGGATGATTTTTCCGTGTTCCAGCAGGGCGATGCGGGTACTGATTTCGATGGTGTGTGTCAGGTTGTGGCTTGATACGAGGATGATGGCTCCTGTTTCCTGGTTGTAGGTATGGAGCAGGTGTTTCAATGCCGATTGTGAACTGGGGTCGAGAAAATTAAAGGGTTCGTCCAGTATCAGGAGTTGCGGTTGGTTGAGCAATGCGGCAAGGATGCCCACTTTTTGCTTGTTGCCCGCCGAGAGGTTCCGGATAAGTTTCTTCTGTCCCAGTATTTCTCCGTTCATAAAGCGTTCGTAGGGTACCAGACGCTGGTCTACGGTTGTCTTGTCAAGGTTACACATCTTGCCCACAAAGTAGAAATATTCTTCGGGCGTGAGGTAATCGATAAGGAAACTTTCGTCCATATAGGCACCGGTTGTGTCTTTCCATGCTTCGCTTTGGTTCACTTCGGTTTCACCGATGTAAACATTTCCTTCGTCTGCTTTCAGCAGGTCCAGGATAAGCCGGAAGAGAGTGGTTTTTCCGGCTCCATTGTTGCCCACCAGTCCGAGGATTTCTCCGCTGTGTATGGTATAGTCGTCTACGTCAAGCACGGTACGCTTGCCATATATTTTCTTCAGATGGTTGATTGTTATATCCATTTTATGAGTTTGAAGTTTTCTGATTGTTTTATCTTGTATTCCTGAATCCTTCCATGTTCCGGTAGCGCCGTGCCATGAATCGTATGTAGATGTTGCGTATCCAGTGAGGGTGGGTAACAAATCCGATTATGCCCATGGTGCACATCACAATGTAACTTGTCGTTGCCCCCAATGCCAGTTCCAGTCCTTTATAGATAACCAGTGGCAGGGTGAACGAAGCGACCAGTATAACGGTCTGATAGGCATTGTTGCCTTGGCGTTTGCCCATCAGTCCCATATTGAGAGGGGCCGTCTTGTCATTGTACACCGCCATTTGCATCACACCGGGGAAGATGACGCCTGCTGTAAAAATCAGGTAAGTCACCGACATGAGCAAGGAGATGCTTCCTCTGAATACCGGTATCAGGCAACATACAAAGGGGATGATAAGAAGGGCACATTGTACGTAGTATTTGGCACAAAGCATATTATAAATACTTTCCCGGCGAACCATCAGCCCGTCGATGTAGTTCCCTTCTATTGCCATCGTCTGTATCAGGGTAGAAAGTCCCATTACGCAATAACAATACAGGCAAATAAAATCGTTCATGAGTCCGTCTCCATATACTTCGAAAGTCAGTGCCAGTGCAAAGAGCACCGTCAGTATGGTGAAACTCCAGAACTGGCTTCGGGGGGTCTTGTTCCGGACGAGCATCTTCAGTTCGAGCCGGATATAATCGCCTACATTTCCGTAACGGTCAAGGAAGCTATAGTCGCTGATGTGTTTGAGGCGGGTATCTTCTACGCGGGAAAGTTCGTTGTAAATAAGGTGTAGCTGCACTTTGCGGTTAAGCATACCCAGCATACCTGCCAGTATCAGGGCGCCGATGAAGGCAAGCGGATTCCACAGGATAAAGGCTTCACCTAAATTCATCGTGAAAGTGCTTACCCAGTGTGTGCCGGGTAAGAACTCAAGTAGGGCAAAGATGCCATAAACAGGCAGGCACCAGCAGATGTAGACAAATTTCTGACGCTTCAATACCCGGATGAGCATGCTCCAATAGCTGTTTGCCACGGTGAGCAGCCAAATGCCGAAAGCATATCCCAGCACTCCTGCCAGTCCGTAGAAACGGGTGACGCTAAGCAGGGCAAAGGGGATGAACAAGAAGAGCCAGAACAGATTGAACGGGTTGGCGGCTTCTCGCAGAAGGAGTGCGGCCATCACTTTCTTTTTGGGTATAGGAAGCAAGAGGAAGGGCTTGATTTCCTGTACTGGAGTAGGGAACAGAAACCTTATCAGAAAATCGAGGGCCAAGACAATGAGCAAACCTTTGTTCAAGATGTGATAAGGTTCCATGTTGGGAAAACTGTCGGAAAAAGCAGCGGGCAGCAATACCCCGAAGAAAACGAGGTATGCTGCCCAAAATGCAATTCCGATATAAATCATTACTTTGGCGAAGCGGTTTTTCTCGAACATCGGATTCCGCTTTTCGTCAAGTTTCTGTATGCGTCGGATATCGGAGTAGAGTGACATAGGCATCCGGTTTTAATTGGTATCGCCCGAAGTCATGCTCACTTCGATGCGGTTCTTTTGTGCCATTAATGTCTTGGCAAATTGCTGGAGGTCGGCATTTGTGATGCCATTCACCAGGTCGGTATATCCGGTGCGTCCGTCCATGCCTTCCCACAGGCTTCCGTAGAGCAGGCTCATCCAGTATCCGTTTTCTTTCTGGTTGGCTTCGTAGGTTTTCAGCATGTATTCTTTTACTTTAGCCAGGTCTTCAGCTTTAGGGCCTCCGGCTATAAATTCTTCGATGCCTTTGTCTATAAGCTGGCTCATGTCGGCACGCTTAGTCGGGTCGGTATCAAAAAAGATTTGTAGCGTGGCTTCTTCCTTCGGATATTTGCTGAGGTTGCCTTGTACGCTTACGCCATACGATGCTCCTGCTTCTTCGCGCACGGTCTCGGTATATTTCATTGTAAGCAGTTGCGAGAGCATACTCATCATCAGTTTATTCTTCAGGGTATATTCGCATGTGCCGCTTTCTACGATAATAACGGTTGCTTTTTGGGTTTGCAGGTCTTTGTGGAAGATGTTTTTCCACTCTCCCTTGCGGATGTCCAGCTTCGGGTCACGGAAGTTTTCCTTACGTCCCGTCGATGGCAAACCACCCAGATAAGTCTCGATGAGTGGAGTAGCGGTAGCAGGATCGATGTTGCCCACGAAAATGAAGGTAAAGTCGCTTGCATCCTTGAATCGGTCGCGATACATTTCCATTACTTTCCCGTAGTCTATCTGGTCTACCTTGTCGGCCTTGATGCGTGCGGCACGAGGATTATCACCATATAACACTTTGGTAATTGTGTCACTCAACGCCGTGTTCGGGTTTGCTTCCTGATTGGCAAGTTGAGCTTTCAGCCGGTTCTTGAATGATTCGAAAGCTGCCTGGTCGGTGCGTGGAGCGGTGAACGACAGGTAGGTGAGCTGAAGCATTGTCTCAAGGTCTTTCGGGGCACAACTTCCGTTTACGGCTTCGGTCAGGGTACGTACAGATGCTGATGCCGAAGCTACTTTTCCCGCCAATATTTTTTGGAGGTCGATGGCACTGAAGTTGCCCAGACCGCCCAAAGATACGACTTCATCGAGTACGGCGTATTGCAGGGCATCCTCATCATCGAATAGGGAGTTTCCTCCAGCACTGAACGATTGCATCCGGATTTCATCTGCCTTGAAATTGGTAGGCTTCAATACCACGCGTACTCCGTTGCTTAATGTGAGAATTGTTGATTCAAACGGTCCTTTTTCTGTATTTGTCACTTTGCCTCCAGTCGGTTTTTCTTTCATCAGTGGCTCGTCAGAAGTCTTGTCGACATAAGGTTCCAGTTTTTCAGCATTTACTTCTGCCAGTACCTTGCGGATACTTTCCTCGGTGGGATATTTCATACCTTCCTTGTCAGGGCAGAACAGGCATACTACCCGGTTGGTGTCGCTTACCTGTTGCTGGTAGAGTTGGTTCACACTTTCCAAGGGGATGTTGGGTACCAACTGGTTCATCATTGTGTATTTATATTCTACACTGGGGATAGGCTCTCCATCAATAAAATTAGATACGTATTGGGCTACGAACTGATTGTTTTTCATTTTATCGCGTTCGTTGTACACGTTTTCCAGGTTGCTCAGGTAATCGGCTTTTGCCCGTGCATATTCACTGGCGGTGAATCCGAATCGGTGTGCGCGTTCGATTTCTCGCATCAGAGCTTTCAGTCCGCTTTCTATTCCATCTTCTTTACAGATGGCTACACCCGTAAATGCCCGTTTTGTCTTGGCAAGGATAAAGTCCATGTCTTGCGCTCCGGCATTGATGAAGGGTGGGGTAGCAGTGAGTAGAAGTTCTTGCAAGCGGGCGTTCAGCATGTGACTGATGGCATAGTCCATAAATGAATAGGCAAGGTATCCTACGGTGTTCTTCATTTCTGCAGGGAAAGGTTCATGTTTGTGGAATACCATGACTTGGTTGATTTCCTGTTCCTTGTCTTTGTTGATGGACACGATGGTTTCTTTATTGTCGGGCACTGGATAATGTACTCGTTCTGCGGGGTTGGCAGGCATTTGGATGGGACCGAACAGGTTCTTGATTTTCTGTTCTATCTGGTCTACGTTCACGTCACCTACTACGATAATGCCTTGTTGGTCGGGGCGGTACCATTTTTCATAATAGTCGCGCAACGCCTGATAAGGGAAATTGTCTACAACTTCCATCGTTCCGATAGGCAGGCGATAGGCATATTTGCTTCCTGCAAAGATGGTAGGGAAAGCGGTTTCGTACATACGCATCATGGCTCCGGTACGTGTACGCCATTCTTCGTGGATGACTCCGCGTTCTTTATCTATTTCTTTAGGGTCGAGAGTGAGGTCGTCTGCCCAGTCGTGCAGGATAAGGAGGCACGAATCGATGATGCCTTCACGGATGACAGGTACATCGTTGATGTTATATACCGTTTCATCGATGGAGGTGTAGGCATTCAGGTTGACACCGAATTTTACACCGATGGATTCCAGGTATTCGCGTAGTGAGTTTCCCGGAAAGTTCTTGGTACCATTGAAGCACATATGTTCAAGGAAGTGTGCCAGTCCGCGCTGGTTGTCTTCTTCCAAAATCGAACCTACTTTTTGTGCAATGTAGAAGTCTGCCTGTTTTTCGGGCAGTTCATTATGACGGATGTAGTAAGTCAGTCCGTTTTCCAGCTTACCTGTTCTTACATCAGGGTCGGTGGGAATAGGCGGCATTTGTTGTGAAAATGCTGTAGCCGCACTTCCTATCAGGAAAGCGGCAATCAGTGTCTTTCTGTAAAAGTTCTTCATTGTGGTAAGTTTTTATGAGTTTGCTACAGATTACACAGATGCCTTCTGGTGGTTTGCCTGTGTAATCTGTGGTGAAAAAAGCATCAAAGCAAGCCGCTTGCCGAAAGGTATCGTTCGGTTTCTATGGCGGCTTTGCATCCGCTTCCGGCCGCAGTGATGGCTTGCCGGTAATGGGGATCGGCAACATCACCGGCGGCGAACACGCCCGGCACACCTGTGCGTGGTGTTCCTGCTTCGGTCAGGATATATCCTGTTTCGTCAGTTTTTATCCATGGTTTGAAGATGTCCGAATTCGGTTTGTGACCGATGGCAAGGAAAAATCCGTCGATAGGTACATCGTAACGCTCTTCATCGGGTTCTCCCATGCGTTTTACTACGTGCATTCCTTCCACACCGTTTTCACCATACAGACCTATGGCATTGTGTTCGAACAGCACTTGGATGTTAGGATGATTCAACACACGTTCTTGCATAATCTTGGAAGCGCGTAAATAAGGTTTGCGTACTACCAGATAGACTTGTTTCGCCAGTCCGGCAAGGTAGATAGCCTCTTCACAGGCGGTATCGCCTCCTCCTACTACGGCTACGGTCTTTTTCCGGTAGAAGAAGCCGTCGCATGTGGCGCAGGCGCTTACCCCCATGCCTGCATATTTCTTTTCGTCTTCCAGTCCCAGATATTTGGCGGTAGCTCCGGTGGCGATGATGGCGGTATCGGCGGTGATTTCTTTTTCATCATCTGTCCAGAAGTGGTAAGGAGCCTGGCTTAAGTCTGCTTTGACGATGATACCAGAGCGGATGTCTGCCCCAAAACGGGCTGCTTGCCGGCGCAGGTCATCCATCAGTACCGGTCCGGTCACTCCTTCGGGATAACCCGGAAAGTTTTCCACTTCAGTCGTAATGGTGAGTTGTCCTCCGGGTTGGATTCCTTCGTAAAGTACCGGTGCGATGTTGGCGCGTCCGGCATAGATAGCTGCCGTATATCCGGCGGGTCCTGATCCGATAATCAGGCATTTTACATGTTCTGTTGTCATATTCTTTTGATTGGTTTAATGAGATTATTCAATTCTTTTAATGAAACAAAGATAGTGTATTTTGCCGAAGTGACCAAACAATCTAAAAAACTGTTTCGTATGGACACGGAACTATATGGATTAAGCTATGCATTCAGCTACATGCGCCGGTGCATATATATGCGTTTCCTTCCTTAAGAGTCTTGATTATTGGTTGTGCAGGGTATGGAAACAGTTTTTTCATCGCATGTCAATTACTTCCGCCTGTGGGTATTTTTTCGCATCGAAACGGAATGTGTCGTTGGTATAGGACATTCCGGTCTGATAGTCGAGTATGCGGAATTCTTGGGTTTGTCCACTGGCCAGTTTGACGGTGATATAGAGAGGCTGATAGTTTTCGGAAAGGAAAAGCACTACCGATTCGATATCACCTTTTTGGCGGGGGGTAAGGATGATTTCGTTGCCTTCTTTACCTCGTATGGTATGCTTGCCTCCATAGCGGCAATGGAAAAGCCGGTTGTAAGAGTTTATCAAAGCGTATGGATTGATGCTTTGCAGTTCGTCGGGGGAGGGGGTAGAGACGGTCACTTCTTCGTTTTGTTCCACATAACTCCATTGGGTAGTTCCGTCGAACCAGCTTTTTACGCCTCCACATTCCAGGTAGAAACATGTTCCTTTCAGGGCGAGGGTTCCTTGTTGGCTTCCCCCGAACCGGATGCTTATTCCGCCGGATTTCTGGTAAGCAGTGGCGGCTTTGCTTAAGATGGATTGGGCACGGGTGTCTTCGTTGGCTTGCAGGTTTACAGATACCAGTAAGGCTAGCAAGCAGGAGAAAAAGATACGTTTCATCATATTTATGAAGTTTTGGAATACCGCAGGTTGCATGTGCCGGAAAGAACGGTTAGGGCAATCATGCAATCTGCGGTTGGTTTTAATTTTTCAAATTGTTCATGCGCATGGCAAGGTCGTTTTCGTCCATGCAGAGCACTTCGCGTGCTTTGCTTCCATTGGCAGGACCTACGATGCCGGCACGTTCCAACTGGTCCATGATACGTCCGGCGCGGTTGTATCCGATGGAGAACTTGCGTTGGATGAGTGAGGTGGACCCTTGCTGGTGGTAGATGAGCAGGCGGGCAGCTTCTTCGAAGAGTGGGTCAAGCCGGTTCATGTCTACGTCGGCACTGCTTCCTCCTTCTGTGTCGTCTTCTACTTCGGGCAGCATGAAAGCGGTGGGATATCCCTGTTGGTGGCTGATGAAATCGACTATACGTTCTACTTCGGGCGTATCAACGAAGGCACATTGTACACGTACAGGGTCGTTGCCTTGCAGGTAGAGCATATCGCCTTTACCGATAAGCTGTTGTGCACCAGGACGGTCTAAGATGGTACGTGAGTCCATCATCGATGCTACGCGGAATGCTACGCGTGCAGGGAAGTTTGCCTTGATGGTTCCGGTGATGATGTTTGTAGTAGGCCGTTGGGTAGCGATGATGGCATGGATACCGACAGCACGTGCCAGTTGGGCAATGCGGCAGATAGGAAGCTCGATTTCCTTGCCGGCGGTCATTATCAGGTCACCGAACTCATCGATAATGATGACGATATACGGCATAAAGCGGTGTCCGTTTTCAGGGTTCAGCTGGCGGTTGATAAACTTTGCGTTGTATTCCTTGATATTACGACATCCTGCTTTTTGCAAAAGGTCGTAGCGGGTGTCCATCTCGATACAGAGCGAGTTTAAGGTTTGCACCACTTTGGTTACATCGGTGATGATGGCGCTGTCCGAGTCGGGCAACTTGGCAAGGTAGTGCTTTTCTATCGGTGCATAGATGGCAAACTCTACTTTTTTCGGGTCGACGATGACGAATTTCAGTTCGCTAGGGTGTTTCTTATATAATAAGGAGGTGACGATGGCGTTCAATCCTACTGATTTACCTTGTCCTGTAGCACCAGCTACCAGCATGTGGGGAGCTTTTGCCAGGTCGACAATGAAAACATCGTTGGTGATGGTTTTTCCCAAGGCTACAGGGAGTTCGAATGTAGTGTCTTGGAATTTTTTACTGTTTAATATAGAGCTCATTGATACGATGCGCGGGTTGGCGTTCGGCACTTCAATACCGATGGTTCCCTTACCCGGAATAGGAGCGATGATACGGATGCCCAGTGCCGAAAGGCTCAGGGCGATGTCATCTTCCAAGTTGCGGATGCGGTTGATGCGTACTCCTTCGGCAGGAGTGATTTCATACAATGTAACGGTAGGGCCTACGCTGGCCTTGATGGAACTGATTTCGATGCCAAAGCTCCGCAATACCTGGATGATACGGTCTTTGTTGGCATTTTGCTCTTGCATATCAATGGCAGGGGTGTTGTCGTTATACGAATTGAGCAGGTCGAGTGTCGGGAAGTGGTAGTGTTCCAGATCCAGCCGCGGATTGTAAGGCTGGTCTAGCGATCCACGTTCGTCTTCCTGTTCTTCTTCTTCTTCGGGAGTTTCTTCTATTTCGAACGTGGGCTCTTCGGTCGTTTTTGCCTGAGTTTTCTGATGGATTGTCCCGGCTTCGGCTATTACCGTTTCATCGGGTTGTTTACGCATTTCGGTAGCATAGGCTGGCGTTGTGTTGTCTGCCTGGCTTTCTATGGGGTCAAGTTCTATTTCTACCGGCTGTTCGTCTTCTTTTGTGCCGGTGGCATCTGATGTGTTGTCGGGCGTATGGTGCAGGGCAGTGTTTTCCGTATCGGCCGGCTGTTGGGCAGCTTCTGTAGGGAACGCTTCTTTTCTTTTGTTCCGTTTCGGAAGGGCTGGATGGAAAGCTTTTCGTACTACTTGCATCGTTTCACGGGTAAAGAAAATGCCGATGAGTACCAAGGTAACCAGCAAAACGAGGATAAGTCCTGGTGCACCGATTTGGGAACAAATCCATTGGCTCACATTATATCCGTGCAATCCTCCAGGATAGAGGAAAGAGTCTTGAAACGTGCCTCCGAAGGCAAAGCCTAAAGTGACGGATAGCCATACCATTAATATGGAGCAGCTTACGAACCATTTCCATACGGTGAACCGGTAAGCTTTCATCAGCCTCATGCCGCAGACAATGAGGAACACCACAATAAAATATGCCGAAATCCCGAAACAATCGTTTATAAGGAATTGCGAAAGTTGGGCTCCGCGTGCTCCGGCATAGTTTTGTATGCCGTTCTGGGTTTCGAGCAATTCCCCGGGATCTGGATGTGCCAGGATACTTTGGTCGTTTCCTCCGGTAAAAAAGAATGAGCTGAATGCCAGTAGCATATAGACACCGAATATGACACAAAGCAAGCCGAGGATGAAGTGTATGGTTTCGCCTTTTATGGCGGTAAGCATCTTTTTGGGAAGGATGTTTTTCTCTTCGTTTTCTTTTGTTTCTGTCTTTTTCTTCATAATGTTATAGCAAAATGGTAAAAATCAATCGCAAATGTACGAATATTTTTTTGTATTTTTGTGCCGCAATCAAGTTTCGTTATGAAAAAGAATTTATCAGTCGTTTACGATAAAAATACAGTCGAGTTTGTAACGGTGGCTGCAGAGTTTTGTGGCTTCCTCGAGCGTGTTGGTGAAATAGAACATCCTGAGTTCGTGGATAAGGTGTTGAAGTTGCTTCCGTTGCTCTATCTGAAAGCATCAATGCTTCCGGAACATGCCGTGCGGATGGATGAGTTTGACCCTGAAGTTTTTGTAACCGAAGGTGATTACGAGCGTGTGCGTGCCGGTGTGGCATCTTTGATGGGGAGACATGATGATTACCTTGAAGTGTTTGTAGAGGATATGGTATATAGCGACACGCCTATTCATCAGACCATATCAGAGAACCTTGCCGATATTTACCAGGCGTTGAAAGATTTTGTGTGCGTGTACCGTTTGGGATTTGACCAGACGATGAATGATGCATTGGTGATTTGTCGCGAAGGGTTTGCAGAGTTCTGGGGGCAGCGTCTGGTCAATGTCATGCGTGCCTTGCATGATGTGAAATACAATACTGCTTCCGGGCAGGAGGATAATGACGGCTATACGGGAAATGATTTGTACGGTGGGCTTGAAACCGATGATGATGGTTCGGACGACCGTTGGGAGTGAGAAAAGCATGTGAGAACTCAAAAAACATTTATGATTATATTACAGAATAAGATATCCAAACAAGAAGTGTCTGAGATGCCGAAGGTTAGTTTCTCGGGGCGCATTTTTGTTATCTACACCGAAACGGAAGCACGTAAGGCAATCGATTACTTGAACACGCATTCTGTAGTAGGGGTGGATACCGAGACACGTCCTTCTTTCCGTAAAGGGATGACTCATAAGGTCGCTCTTTTGCAAATAGCTACTTATGACACGTGTTTCTTGTTCCGCTTGAACCATTTGGGACTTCCCGATTTTCTGGAAGAATTTTTGCAGAATGATGTGTTGAAGGTAGGATTGTCGTTGCGCGATGATTTTGCTGTGCTCCGTAAGCGGAATGGAGGTGATTTGCGTGACGGAAACTGGATAGAGTTGCAGGATTATGTGCCGCATTTCGGTATTGAAGAGAAAAGTCTGCAAAAAATCTATGCATTGCTTTTTGGCAAGAAAATATCGAAGGCGCAACGCCTTTCCAATTGGGAGGCAGAGGTGCTTACTGAAGCACAGCAGTTGTATGCTGCTACAGATGCTTGGGCATGTGTGGAAATTTACAGTTATCTTGAAGACCTTCGGATTCATGGCAACTACCGCATTGAAAAGGTAGAGGAGAAGGCTGGTGAATAGTTTCAACAGCATAGGGAGTCTTTGGGGACCTTTCTTTGTCTGATATCAATCGTTTAATCTATTAATAAATATTATATAACGTGTCATATAAAAGAGTCTATTTGAAATCCGGAAAGGAAGAATCATTGAAGCGTTTTCATCCTTGGATTTTCTCAGGTGCCATAGCTCGGGTAGAGAATGAACCGGAAGAAGGAGAAGTAGTAGATGTATATACATCGGAGAAGGAATTTATCGCTTGCGGACATTTCCAGATTGGAAGCATTGCAGTACGGGTACTTTCGTTTGTACAAGAACCGGTTGACCGTGCTTTTTGGGTACGTAAATTGTCGTATGCACGGAAAGTACGTGAGGCTTTGGGACTGATTGGTAATCCGCAGACCAATACTTATCGCCTGGTGCATGGTGAAGGCGATAACTTGCCCGGCTTGATAGTTGATATTTATGGTAAGACGGCTGTGATGCAGGCTCATTCGGCAGGAATGCACCTGGACCGGATGGAAATAGCTGCCGCTTTGTCCGAAGTAATGGATGATACGGTTCAGAATATCTATTACAAGTCGGAAACCACGTTGCCTTTCAAGGCCGATTTGCTGGCTACTGAAAATGGATTTATCCGAGGTGGAAGTGTAGATAATGTAGCGATGGAAAATGGTTTGAAGTTTCATGTTGATTGGCTTAAAGGACAAAAAACAGGTTTTTTTGTCGACCAGCGGGAAAACCGTCGCTTATTGGAACGTTATGCAGCAGGGAGAAATGTACTTAATATGTTCTGCTATACAGGTGGATTTTCGTTCTATGCAATGCGCGGAGGTGCCAGACTGGTACATTCTGTAGACAGTTCTTCGAAAGCAATCGACCTTACTAATGAAAATGTGCAGTTGAATTTTCCTGGCGATGTGCGTCATCAGGCATTTGCCGAAGATGCATTCAAGTATCTTGACCGTATGGGAGAACAGTATGATTTGATTATTCTTGATCCACCGGCTTTTGCCAAGCACCGTGACGCACTTCGTAATGCCTTGCGTGGATATACCAAACTCAACGCAAAAGCTTTCGAGAAGATTCGTCCGGGAGGGATTCTGTTTACTTTCTCCTGTTCGCAGGTGGTAACGAAGGATAATTTTCGCAATGCGGTCTTTACAGCTGCTGCTCAGGCAGGGCGTAGTGTGCGTATCTTGCACCAGCTGACTCAGCCCGGTGACCATCCGGTAAATATCTATCATCCTGAAGGAGAATATTTGAAAGGATTGGTATTGTATGTGGAGTAACCAAAGTTGACGAGATATCATTATAAGTTGACAAGGTTTTGAGTAGTTAATGTATCAGAAAACCTTGTCAACTTATTGACGTGTCGCTATTCTACTGTGACCGATTTTGCCAAGTTCCGTGGTTGGTCTACATCTTTGCCTTTGCATACGGCAATATGGTAGGCTAATAGTTGGAGGGGAATAGTGGTAATGAGTGGTTCCAGGCATTCCAGAGTTTCTGGTATTTCGATGCATTCGTCTGCCAGTTTGCTGATTATCGTGTCGTTCGGGTTTATTAAAGCGATGATGTGCCCTTTTCGTGCCTTGATTTCCTGAATGTTGCTTATTATTTTTTCATACATTGCATTTTGTGTGGCAATGACTACTACGGGCATTTCTGTGTCTATCAAAGCGATGGGGCCATGTTTCATTTCGGCAGCCGGATAGCCTTCGGCATGAATATACGAGATTTCTTTTAATTTCAGTGCACCTTCCAATGCTACAGGATAGCTGTATCCGCGTCCTAAGTAGATGAAATTGTGTGCATATGTGAATATGCGCGATAATTCGGCAATGTTTTGGTTTTGTTTTAATACCTCTTTTATTTTTTCTGGTATCTGCTCCAGTTCGTCAATGATACAGCGGTACGTTGTGTCATTAATAAGTTGCTTTTCTTTGCTCAGTGCCAGGGCAAAGAGGGTTAGCACTGTTACCTGGCCGGTAAAGGCTTTGGTGGATGCCACCCCGATTTCGGGACCTACATGGATGTATGAACCAGTATCCGTGTTTCGTGGAATGGACGAACCTACTACGTTGCAGATGCCGTATACGAAAGCTCCTTTTTCTTTTGCCAATTCGATGGCTGCCAGCGTGTCGGCTGTTTCACCTGATTGTGAGAGGGCAATAACTACATCTCCATTGTCAATCACCGGATTGCGATAACGGAACTCCGAGGCGTATTCCACTTCCACAGGGATGCGGCAGAAGGTTTCGATGAGTTGTTTCCCGATAAGTCCGGCATGCCATGAGGTACCGCAAGCTACAATGATGAATCTTCGTGCTCCAAGCAGGCGCTCTTTATGTTCGCTTATGGCAGAGAGCTGTACTTCATGAGTCTCTTTGTTCACTCTTCCACGCATGCAGTCGTTGATGCATTCGGGTTGCTCGAATATTTCTTTCAGCATGAAATGTGGGTATCCGTCTTTTTCCAGCCGGCCGATGTTCAGGTCTATTTTTTTCACTTCGGCCAGTTGTAGTTCGTTTTCAAGATTGACTACCTTAAGTGCTTTCCCAGGTTCGAGTACCGCTATTTCATTATCCTGCAGGTAAACCACTTTGTCTGTATATTCTACGATAGGAGTAGCATCTGATGCCAGAAAAAATTCGTCACTTCCTACACCGATTATTAATGGGCTGCTTTTGCGTGCCGCAAGAATGCGGCCTGGTTGTCGTCGGTCAATAACGGCGATGGCGTATGCTCCGATAACGCGGTGTAAGGCTATCCGGATAGCATCCAGCAGGTCAATATGCGAACTGGTCTGGATGTAGTCTATGAGTTGGACCAGCACTTCGGTATCGGTCGAACTTTTAAAGGTATATCCTTTTTGTTGGAGTTGTTCGCGCAAAAGGGCGTAATTCTCAATGATACCATTGTGTACCAATGCCAGGTTTCCTGATTGAGACACGTGCGGGTGAGCGTTAGCTTGGCATGGTTCTCCGTGTGTAGCCCAGCGTGTATGGGCGATGCCGATGCATCCTGTCACATCTTTTTGCGTGGTGAGTTCTTCCAGATTCAAAACTTTTCCTTTAGCTTTATACACATTTAGCTTGTGGTATTCATTGATCAGCCCTACTCCGGCACTGTCATATCCACGGTATTCCAGTCGTTTTAACCCTTTTATCAGGATGGGGTAAGCTTGTTTTTGTCCGATGTATCCTACGATTCCACACATAATTTTTTTGTTTAGTTGTTGTATTCTTTAGTAAAAAACGAATGAAGAAAGATGACTGACGGTATCTTATCTCTTGATTTTTTTACTGAATTTCTGGTATTGTAATTAGCTAAAAAGAATGTCCGCAATTAGCCGGTCCAGTTGAGTTGTAAACGCAGTACTACTGCGTTTGCCGATGAAGATATATTCGTAGGCGGATGCAGTTATATTCAACCGCGGATGCAGTATATATTCATTTTTCAGAGGTATTGTATTGGCTGAATGCGGACATTCATTATAATTAAATAGAAGAGTGCTTCAGGCAGTTTAACGGATTGTGTTGTAAGAGCGTACTAATTTTTCGTCGTTCTTTATGCCACGGATGGCAAGCCAATTCAGCACAAGCGAAATAAATGGCAAGCAAATTGCCCATGAGGGGGTGAAGCTACCGTATGCCGCCAATACAGAATAAGCATATATTCCTACTACGAGATAGTATGCTACCAAAACCACATTACTGAATATAGCCAAGCGGATTTGCCGCATACGTTTTTTATAGAAGAAAATGGTGACGAATGCAAGTAAGGCAGCTATGAACAGGAGCACAAACATTACTCCCGGTGTGTAATTTGAGGTACCGTCTGCAGCGATAACAGACAGATTGCTTAACACAGCCACACTGGTTTCTGTATAAAAATATCCCACAGGTACCGACATCGCGATTGCCAGCAGTACTGTAGCCACAAATAAATAAACTGTTTGAATACGTTGTATCATAACTAGTCTTTCTTTTCTAGAACAAAAAGACACAGAAGCGTATTCTTATACCTTTTCCCTTATTCTGGAAAGTCTGGTAATAATACGTATCTGTGTCCTGTTTTTAATTCGATTATTGCAATTTTTCTTTTTCCTTGGCCGGATTGCGGTAATATACCTTGCCTTCAATATATTCTTGGGTGGCAATCAATGTTGGTTTCGGCAATTTTTCATAATAACGTGAAATTTCAATCTGCTCCCTGTTCTCGAACACTTCCTCCAAATTATCATTGTAAGAAGCAAATTCTTGAAGTTTTTTAGACAAATCGTTCTTCATTTCTACGCCGATCTGATTTGCGCGCTTACCGATAATAGCTACGGTTTCATAGATATTACCCGTGTCTTCACACAATTCCATCAGGTTACGGGTAATGGTATTGGTCGGAGCGTTTGTTTTTTTGTAATCCATAATTTTACTTTATTATAAACCTTTGATTAATTTTCGTCTTTTATGTATTGGCTGGCATCCTTGAAGATTTTTTCCACTTCCGGCATATACTTGCTTTCGGGAAATTCGTTTTTGAATGCATAATACTCGTCTATTGCTTCGCGCATACGTTCTTCCTTCTTTTCAAGGACACTTTCTTTTGCCATATCATATTTGGCCCGGAGAATCAGAATCGAAAGATCTTCCCGCCGTTTGGTATAGGGATAATCCCGTAAGACATTCTGTGCTGTCACAACGGCTGCAAGATAATTGTTACCCGTACTGCTATACGAGGTGTTTCCTGTGTACGAACCTAGGTCGTAATACAGTTTTGCAGACAAGTATTCTTTTTCCACCAGTTTGTCTTGCAATTCGTAAATCATGTTTTGGGCTATTTCCTTGCGTGAACTTGTCGGAAAGTATTCAATGAACATCTGTAATTCCTGAATGGCTTTATAAGTACTTGTCTGGTCCAACCGCGGTTCAGGTGTATCCAGATACAGCGATTTTCCACAGAAAAAGCGTGCCAATTCAGTATAGGTTCCACGCGGGTAAGTAGTGTAATACACATTAAAATAATGAGAAGCCGAAATATAATCGCCTTGGTTGAAATACGTCATAGCCAACATATATGCTGACTCTTCTGCATTGGCCGTTCCTTTCAAGATAGAAATCAGTTCTTCCAGCAAGGTTGCAGCCCGGCTGTTCTGACCTTTGGCAAAATACCCTTTGGCTGCCTCATATTTATATTCGTAGTCCGTACTTTTAAGTACGGTATTATACTCCCCGCACGAAGACAACACTCCGCCAAGAAGTAATGCCATAACGATGTACTTTTTCATATCAATCTATATAGTTGTGCAAAATTACGGCTTTCTGCCGAATAATGCAACATCTCAATAATTTTTAATACAAAAAATCTCGTCTGTTCCATTCCGATGAAAATTATTGTGTAACTTTACACGCTTTTTAAACATAGCCGTATGAATTTTGAACTCGTATCAGACTACCAGCCTACTGGCGACCAGCCGGAAGCTATCGCGCAATTGACCGAAGGAGTAAAAAATGGCATTCCTGCCCAGACGCTGCTTGGTGTGACTGGGTCGGGTAAGACGTTTACCATTGCCAATGTCATCAAGAACATCAACAAGCCAACGTTGATTCTGAGTCACAACAAGACACTTGCCGCTCAATTGTATGGTGAGTTTAAGAATTTCTTTCCGAACAATGCCGTAGAATATTATGTTTCCTACTACGATTACTATCAGCCGGAAGCTTATATCCCCTCTACTGATACTTACATAGAGAAAGATCTTGCCATAAACGAGGAAATTGACAAGTTGAGGCTTGCTGCTACCTCGGCTTTGCTTTCTGGCAGGAAAGATGTCATTGTGGTATCATCTGTATCCTGTATTTATGGAATGGGTAATCCGGCAGATTCTTACAATAACGTAATAGACATTAAGAAAGGCAAACGGATAGATCGGAATGTCTTTCTCAGAAAATTGGTAGACAGTCTCTATGTCAGAAACGATATTGAACTGAACCGGGGAAACTTCCGGGTAAAAGGAGATACGGTGGATATTTATCTCGCTTATACCGACAGTGCTTTGAGGGTGATGTTTTGGGATGACGAAATAGATGCTATTGAAGAGATAGACCCGGTTTCAGGGCACAGGCAGGCAGAATTTGACGAGTACAGAATTTACCCGGCCAATCTGTTCATGACTACAAAGGAAAGTGTGCTCCGGGCTATTCACGAAATAGAAGACGACCTTACCAAACAAGTGGCTTTTTTTGAAGATCAGGGAAAAACGTTCGAAGCCAAGCGTTTGTACGAACGTGTTACTTATGACATGGAAATGCTTCGCGAACTGGGGCATTGTTCCGGTATTGAGAATTATTCAAGATACTTCGATGGTAGGGAGGCAGGTACCCGTCCTTATTGCTTGCTCGACTTTTTCCCGAAAGATTTTCTGATGGTTATCGATGAGAGTCATGTCAGTGTGCCGCAAATTCGTGCTATGTATGGAGGTGACCGTGCCCGTAAGGAAAACCTGATTAAATATGGGTTTCGTTTGCCGGCAGCTATGGATAACCGCCCGTTGAAGTTTGACGAGTTTCAGGAAATGGTGAAGCAGGTTATTTATGTCAGTGCTACCCCAGACGATTACGAACTGGAGCAAAGTGAAGGAATTGTCGTGGAACAAGTCATCCGTCCTACTGGTTTATTGGATCCGGTTATTGAGGTGCGTCCCAGTATGAACCAAGTGGACGACCTGATGGAAGAAATTCAGCAACGTATTGAAATGCAGGAGCGTGTACTTGTCACCACGCTTACCAAGCGTATGGCAGAAGAACTGACTGAATACTTGCTCAACCATGGTATCCGTTGCACCTACATACATAGCGATGTAGAGACACTGGAGCGTGTGAGGATAATGGACGATTTGCGCCAAGGTACCTACGATGTGTTGATTGGGGTCAATTTGCTTCGTGAAGGGCTTGACCTGCCTGAAGTGTCGCTGGTTGCCATATTGGACGCGGATAAGGAAGGCTTTCTTCGTTCACACCGGTCGTTGACCCAGACAGCCGGCAGGGCAGCTCGGAATGTTAATGGGAAAGTCATTATGTATGCCGACAGGATAACTGACAGTATGCGGCTGACTATCGATGAAACGAATCGCCGCCGCATCAAGCAGCTGGCTTACAACGAAGCACATGGCATCACGCCTCAACAAATCAAGCGGGCATACAACAACGTTTTGCTTGAAAAGACAGATACCGAGACACCGGTTTCGAAACAACCTAAGGCTTACACCGATGCTCCGGAACAGTTCTATGCTGCGGCAGACCCGATTGTACAATACATGTCAAAAGAACAGTTGCAGAAAAGCATCAATCGCACTCGGAAGCTGATGCAGGAAGCGGCTAAGAAACTGGATTTCATTGAAGCCGCACAATATCGTGATGAGCTTATCCGTCTGGAAAATTCATTAAAAGCAAAACCGTGATATTGCCTGGAAAGCGTGTTTCACTTTCTGCATACTTGGGGAAATATGATTTTAGCAGACGTCTCAACAGGTACTTTTTTATGATAGGGTTTTCGAGACCGATGAATCTTTAATCAAAAGAAATGGCTCAAGATAGAAAATGAGATGTCTTGGTTTTATACTTATGATATGAAGTCCTTTATACTTTATAATATATAAGGTAAGAAAGGAAGGATTTCTCTTGCTTCATGTCTTGACTTTAATCCCAAATGCTATTTTGAGCCTTTCTTTATTGTCTTTATCTGTCTTTTTTAATCTGTAAATGAACCGTAGCGTGTAGGCAATAGTTTGCGGTCTCCCAATGTGTTGTCTACGCGTGCCACATTTATCCAGAATTTGTTTTCTCGTACACTTGTTGTCGGATAGACAGCTTTTTCACGTGTGTAAAAATGTTGCCATCGATCTGATACGGCTTCGTATTCGGGATGAGGGGCATTGACTAGCACATTGTCCTCTTTTGATGCTTCGCCATTTTTGATTTCTTCTATTTCGTTCCAGATGGAGAGCATACAGTCTATAAAGTTGTCAAGTTCACTTAAACTTTCACTTTCGGTAGGTTCTATCATTAATGTGCCGTGTACAGGGAATGATAGGGTCGGAGCGTGATAACCGTAATCCATCAGACGTTTGGCAATGTCGTTTTCTGTTATTCCGCTTTCTTCGTGGATATTGCGACATTCCAGAATCATTTCGTGCCCCACATAGCCGTTTGTTCCCCGATATACTGTACCATAGGTGTCGCTCAGGCATGCTGCCAGATAATTGGCATTGAGGATAGCTGTTTTTGTGGCTTGTTCCAGTCCTTTTGCACCCATCATTGAAATGTACCCATAAGTAATGGGTAAGATGCCGGCACTTCCGTATGGGGCAGATGAAACTTCATTAGTGTCATTCCCGAACAGATTGTGACCTGGCAAGAATGGAATCAAGTGTTCGGATACGCAAACTGGACCTACACCTGGACCGCCTCCTCCATGTGGACTGGCAAATGTTTTGTGCAGGTTGAGGTGGCACAGGTCTGCCCCGATGGTACTTGGATTTGTCAGTCCCACTTGCGCATTCATATTTGCGCCGTCCATATATACTTGTGCTCCACAGGCATGGATAATCTGGCAGATTTCCATAATGTCGCTTTCGAAAATGCCATGAGTAGACGGATAGGTAATCATAAGTGCCGCAAGACGATTTTTGTTGGCTTCTGCTTTTTCGCGTAAGTCATTTACGTCTACGTTTCCGTGTTCGTCACAGGCACAAGTCAAGGTTTCGTATCCAGCTTGTACGGCAGATGCCGGGTTGGTTCCGTGAGCTGATGCTGGAATCAGAATCAAATTCCGATGCCCTTGTCCGATACTTTCCAAATAACTGCGGATGATGCGCAGTCCTGTATATTCGCCGGCTGCTCCTGAATTGGGCTGAAAAGTAATGCCGTCAAAACCTGTGATGGCAAGCAATTGTTTGGAAAGGTTTTCTATCAGTTCGTGGTATCCTTGGGCTTGTTCTTCTGGCACTAACGGATGGATGTTCATCCATGCCGAATTGCTAAGTGGTAACATTTCGGCTGCGGCATTCAGTTTCATGGTACACGACCCTAATGAAATCATGGAATGGGTAAGGGAAATGTCTTTGCGTTCCAGTCGCTTGATATAGCGCATCATTTCCGTTTCCGTGTGATAAAGGCTGAATACTTCGTGGGTAAGGAAAGGTGAACGGCGGCACATGTCGGGGCTGATTGAAGAACTGTCTGTGATATCTTTTACTTCATGTACCGTTTCTTCTGCAGCGATGCCGAATATCATAAAGAGTTGGTTGGCATCTGCCAATGTGGTAGCTTCGTCAATGCTGATACCTACATCGCCATTGTCGAAATAGCGCAGGTTTACTTCTTTGCTCAAAGCAATGGTGCGCAATTTTTCTTGCGACACATTTTCTGGAAGGCCAAGGCGGAGTGTATCGAAAAATGTTTCATTCCGTTCGATATATCCCAAGCCGGTAAGCCGGAGGTTCAGCCAGTTGGTTATGCTGTGGATGCGTTGGGCTATTTCTTTAATGCCTTTTGCACCGTGCCATACAGCATAAAAACCCGCCATGGTAGCGAGCAGTGCCTGAGCTGTACAGATATTCGATGTTGCCCGTTCACGTTTGATGTGCTGTTCTCGTGTTTGTAAAGCCATCCGGTAACATACATGTCCATATTTGTCTTTCGAGAGGCCGATGATTCTTCCTGGCATATTGCGCTTGTATTCATCCCGTGTGGCGAAATAAGCAGCTGATGGCCCGCCATAGAACAGAGGTATACCCAGTCGCTGGGTGCTTCCGAATACAATGTCGGCTCCCCATTCTCCGGGAGGAACCAGCAGGGCTAGACTTAAAATATCGGCGTCTACTGCTACTTTGCATCCAGATTCATGTGCACGGGCGGTAAAGTCGCTGTAGTTTTCGATGTTGCCGCTATTGTTTGGATATTGTACAATGCAACCAAATATGTCGGGAGTGAATTCCAGTTTTTTATAGTCACCGGTTTTTATTTCGATGCCTTGCGGTATGGCACGTGTGCGGATAACGGCCTGTACCTGTGGGAATATTTCCCGATCGACAAAGAGTGTGTTGGCGCCAGCCTTTTGTTGTGCGCGGCTACGTAAAGCGAACATCATTGTGGCGGCTTCGGCTGCTGCAGTCGCTTCATCCAATAGTGAGCAGTTAGCGAGCGGCATGGCGGTCAAGTCGCTTATTACAGTCTGGAAATTGATGAGGGCTTCCAGGCGTCCTTGTGAGATTTCGGTTTGATAAGGTGTGTACGAAGTATACCAGACCGGGTTTTCGAATACATTACGTTGGATGACGGCTGGAGTAATTGTATCATACCATCCCGTACCTATATACGATTTGTAGACTTTATTGTGCGAAGCCATCTGCGTGATATGTTCGGAAAATTCTCGTTCGGTCATTGCCGGTGGCAGATCTAGCGGTTTTTTCAGTCGGATTTGTTTTGGGATAGTTTTGTCAATGAGTTCATCCAATGTGCCGACACCTATTTTCTCCAACATCTTGGGAAGGTCGGAGTCCGAAATGCCAATGTGGCGGTTGGCAAAAATGTCTGTCTTCATGGTTTTTAGATTTTTAGGAGCAAGTCGGCAAGATTTCTTATTTTGTTTCCCTCATGTCTTGTCGACTTGTCTGTCTGGTTGTTATTTAAAATAAGGGTTGTTCATTTTCTCTTGTCCGATGCTGGTCGGTTCTCCGTGTCCGGGATATACGATTGTTTCATCAGGCAAGGTGAAGAGACGGGTTGCAATACTGTCCAGCAACTCGTCATAGTTTCCTCCTTCCAGGTCGGCACGTCCTATACTTCCTTGGAACAGAACGTCTCCGCTGAAGATGCATTGGTTTTCAGCATTGTAGAATACCATTCCTCCTGGAGAGTGTCCAGGTACATGGATGGCTTCCAACGTGCTTTCTCCAAACTGTATTTTGTCGCCATCGGCTATGTATCCTCCCAATTCTGCCGGGGCAGCGTTGGGCGGAAATCCGAACATACGGCACATGGCAGGCATCTTTTCCAGCAAGAATTCATCCTCCTTGCATGCTTTAGCTTTCAGTCCCAATTCGCGCAATAGGAATGCATTGCCGAATATGTGGTCTAAATGGAGATGGGTGTTCAGCAAGTGTTTTACATTCAGGTTGTTGTCGTTAATGTATCTTTTCAGTTGCTGTTCTTCTTCTGGATAATAACATCCTGCATCGATGATGGCTGCTTCTCCCGTTTTGTCGGAAATCACGTAGCAATTGACGGGAAACATATTGAATTGAAAACGTTTGATGGTCATAGCTTTCGTAGAGTCACTTTTTATTTGTTTATGCTTACATACACAACCTTTTTCGTATTGAAGTATTCCTCCTTGAAGAAATTTGTCAGTTCCGTTACAATTGCCTGATGCCTTACGGGTAGAATTTCGTGTTGCAGCTCGCCGCCTTTCAGGCAAATCAGGCCGTTGGGCAAGGCATTGCATTGCTCTTTCTTGATATTCTTTCGGACTAATTTCAGCAGGTCGGCCAGTGGCATTACAGCCCGGCTTACAACGAAATTGAACTGTGCTTTTTCTTCTTCAGCTCTGCACTGGCGTGTGGTTACATTTTTCAGCCCGATAGCATTAGCCACTTCCGTAGTTACTTTTATCTTTTTCCCGATGCTGTCTATCAGGTGAAATTTCACTTCGGGGAAGAGAATAGCAAGCGGAATGCCAGGGAACCCACCTCCTGTACCTAAGTCCATCACTTCTGTTCCTGGCCGGAACGAAATAATTTTTGCGATGCCTAGTGAGTGTAACACGTGGTGTTCGTATAAGTTTCCGATGTCTTTTCTGGAAATGACGTTTATTTTGCTGTTCCAGTCGGTATAAAGTTCTCCCAATGCTTCAAATTGTGCTTTTTGGGTATCTGTCAGGGTAGGAAAGTACTTTAGAATGATGTCCATGGTTGTACTGTTACTTTTTCATATAAGGTTGAATATCGTCATAGTTTACCTGTAAACGGAAGTCGCCGGCCGAGTAAGGGGCTATTTCGTAGTGGTTGTAGTAGAATGTCACTCCTTCTTTTTCCAGCAGGAAGTTCGACGGTATGTATAAATATGTATCCAGTAAGATGCCTTGTTCTTGTAGTCCGTCCAATGACGTGATGGTATCGGTATTCAGTCTTCGGTTTGTTTCTTTTATCAGTTCGTTCATGATGAGCTTGCAGATATTGGCGGTATCTTTGGGGTTGAATACATCATTTTTTTTCAATATCGCTCCCGTTTTTGAATCGATGTTCAGGCAGGTGGTTTCAGTGTTGGGATGTGCACCTCCTGTATAACGGAAATTAGTCAGTGTGTAATTCCATACGCCGTTGTATCCTTGCTTCATTTCTGTGTTCAATTGGTATTCGTAGTTGTACCATGCCGGTACGTCGGCTGGTTTCATACCATTGTGCATGTCAGCATCGAACAGTCCTTTTACATCTGTCCTGTATCCGCGTATGTAATTGTCTGCCAGTGTGGAAAGTACTTTGTCGGGAGTCATTGTCATGAAAGCGTTTCCGAAAAGTGTTTTTTGGATGGCTGCGTTGATTCTAGGTGATACCGAATCGTTTTCGGCCGTTGGTTTGAGGTACGAGAAATCCAAGTTGATTTTGCACGATGGAACTTCTTCTCCTTCTTGCAGGTAGATGATGGTGTCTGTGCTCACAGTACATACTTGTGGTGCTGTTTCCGTTTTGTCTTGTTGTAGGCAGCCCGGCAGCATGCAACATCCCGTGACGCTGAATATCAGCGATAAAAATAAGTTCGTTCTATGCTTCATATCATTTGTTTTAGGTTCCTCTGATTTTGATATGACAAAGATAACACAAGTTTGTGAATTTTTTGTATATATTCTCTTAATCTTTTTGCAAAAAGGTTGGAAATATCAGTCGGTTGCTACGTACACGCGTCTTTCGTTATGCAAAGGGTGATGTGGGAAAAATATTTATGAGAACTGTATGTTATCCGGAATGGATTTGGGAATGACGGAATGGATGTCGGGAGAAGGTCTGTTGGAAAAAACTTAGGGGGATTTCTTGCCGGTCTGCTGAACATCTTGTATCTTTAGCGTGTTATTATTTGTAATAATTTATAAAAACATTTGTTTATGGAAACAATACAAAACATCGGTACGTTGGGTGGATGGATGAACGACTTGCTTATTTCGTGGGGATTCTCACCCAAGTATGCCAATATGTTCGACGAAACAGTGGTGGCTGCGCTCATCATATTGTTGGCCGTGGGCCTGAATTATTTCTTCCAAGCTATTGTGGTGGGAGGAATCAAGCGTTACACACGCCGGTTCCCTCGAAAATGGAATACCTTGCTGGTAGAACGCAAGGTGGTGCATCATCTGCTGCACATTGTTCCCGGCATGTTGATTTATATGCTTTTGCCCTTGGCTTTCGTGAAAGGAAAGGGGATGCTGGATTTTTCGCAGCGTGTCTGTGCCGTTTATATCATTGTGTCTATATTGTTCACTCTGAATGCGGTGTTGCTGGTGATGCTCGACATTTACAATTCAAAAGAAATCCGGAAGAACCATCCTATCCGCGGATTGGTGCAGGTATGTCAGGTGGTACTGTTTTTCCTGGGAGGTATACTGAGTGTTGCCACGCTTATCGATAAATCGCCCGTGACGCTTTTTGCCGGTCTGGGGGCTGCTGCCACGGTGCTTATGTTGGTATTTAAGGATAGTATTTTGGGATTTGTGTCGGGCATTCAGCTTTCTGCCAATGATATGTTGCGGATTGGTGACTGGGTGACTTTGCCTAATGGGACAGCCGACGGGATAGTGCAGGAAATTACGCTGAACACGGTGAAGATTCAAAACTGGGACAATACCATTACTACCATACCTCCTTATACAATGGTGAACAGTACGTTCCAAAATTGGCGTGGAATGCAGGAAAGTGGAGGACGCCGGGTGGATAAGCGCATCTGGCTGGACTTGGATACTATCCGCTTTTGTGCTCCGGATGAATTAGAACGTCTTTGCAAAGATATTCCGTTGCTTGTCGGTTATGTGCCGGACAAAGGTCAGGTGCCGACCAATTCGCAGGTGTATCGTGTTTACATCGAGCGTTATCTGATGAGTTTGCCGGTGGTGAACCAGGATTTGGACTTGATTATTTCGCAGAAAGAACCTACCGAGCACGGTCTGCCCATTCGTGTATATTTCTTTTCACGCATCAAGGCGTGGCGGGAGTATGAACGTATCCAGTCGGATATTTTCGATCATCTGCTGGCTATGGCTCCCCGTTTCGGGCTGAAATTGTATCAAGGGATCTAAAACGGGAATAAATACCGCAATCAGTCACCGGATAAGATGTCTCCCAAATGAAGATATATTCAGAAGCTGTTTTGAATTTATCGTGCGATGATTTGGGATGAGTTTTTGAGGCATTTTCGCTTTTGTGATGAGGAAGATAGCGGGCTATCTGACGAAGAACAGGAGCGAAA
>NZ_NFJG01000034.1:0-35787 GCF_002159755.1 Bacteroides sp. An269 | reverse complement strand
TTACATTGACTGTTCCGAATAGCTATAGGGCTTTGATTTGTGATGCAACCTTACCCACAGTCTTATGCCTTATATGAAGTTTCTGTCCGTCAGACCAGATGTTTGCCGCAAGCTTCTTTCAGATTCCAACTCGCGATGGACACCCTTGCTTTGGGCTGTATGATTCCCGCTATTAGGGCTCATTAGGGACTTGCACCCGTTAGCTAATACTCATGCCGAGCATACATCAAGATAAGGGGCAAACTCAAGTAAGTTAAGCCCCTTTCTTTTTGCTTCTTAATGAAAAACACCCGACTTTACATTCTTGGGTGTAAAGTCGGGTGTTTGTTCTGTAGAACATTGATTCTCAATGTTTATTGCGGTGCGGACGGGACTACCTGCCTCAAAGCTAATGTTTAATATTCAACAAGTTATAAAACACTATTTGAAAAAAGCACCCGATTTTGCACCTATATAGCCTCTATATTTTTCTTTTAGGAATTTGCCTTATTCCGTTTGGCAAATATACGAAATTTTGTTGATGTGGCAATGATTATAAGGGGGAAAGTTAATCTTCATGATATATCCCCATGATTCCCATTAAAAAAGGGCAAACCTTTATTAGCTCCTTTTATAGCGCAGTATGAAAATCGTAATTAACAAGTGCGCTGGATGTTCTAATGCAAAGGTACAAATAAATTTTGATGAGTCATAAGAAATCCAATATCTTCACAATCAATCATTAAATTCTTATCATCGAGCATATATTTCTGATGAAGATTTGACAAAGATTACTATAGAGAGGTAGATGCTAAGCGTTTTTACTTATCTCGTACGCCTTGTTCATATGCTATTATATAATTGGGGTAAGGTTGGATTCACAAACTCCACTTTCGCTTCTCTATTATACAAGTAGAGCACATTATACCAATCTCTGAAGAATGGATCTGAAATTTCACGGTATGAATAACCTTTGCCTGATCTCATTTTTCTTTCCTCGGAAGACAATCCTTTCACTAAATTGTCAAAATCTGACAGATTTCGGAAAGTCTTATCATATGTATAAGGCTCATCAACCACTTCTTTTATTTCTGATAATTGTTCAACCATTTCCTTGTGGCGATCATAATAATGGAAGTTATCAGCAAAATGAAAATAATTGCCCACTTCAAGGCCTAGAATTGCAGCCATATATTCTTGCATGAAAGTGTAGTTAAAGATATTAACTGCACTGGCACCCCAAATTATATCGTTTGAGCGCATCTTCACAATGACATCCAATTTATTGGAGCTTGGCTGCTTTATAAAATGAAGCTCCCGAGTACATGGAATATCCAATGTCTTTTTCAAACAGCCTTCTGTATCAAAGTCATCCTTCATAACATCACCCATAGAGATGATTGCACGCCTTGTAGAAGTTTCTGCATTAAAACACTCCACAATATATCTCAGCTGATCAATCTCAACACTAGAAGCATTTAAGGTTTCTGTAACTTTATAGTCAGTCTTTGATCCATTGAAATGGCGAAGACGAGGACCATAAGCACCACGAGCAAACACTTGGTCATCAGAAAAATCCCGCATACGTCTCAAATAGTAGGTAATATAATCAAGGTCATTACGGCCAGAGGCTATCCACAAAGACTCTGCATAAGGTAAGGTTTTACTCCATTTACGGCAAGGGATGGTAACAATTCTCGCTGTTGGCTCAGCAATTTTGAAGTAGAATGGCTCAGGAAGTTCATAACAAATATTATCTCTAGTTTCTCTTTTTACACCGTATTTACAAAGTAAATTTGATGCACCAACTAAAAAAGAGTTAATTCCTTTGTATTCTTCTGCGAACATAACCCGTTTATTTTATCATTTATACCCCACTTATCTGGGAACAGATATTTCATTTCCCCAAAAGTAGGCTTATAATGTTGCTTAATCCTTACATTATCTATTTGCAATTCCGGCATTTTCACACGTAGAAACTTATCTGTTTCGCAGAAACAATTCTGCAAGTCTATCAAAGTAGGCTCATGTCCTGGAAGAGGTTTAAAATTATCATAACCATATCTCTTTCTCAACTCATCAAGATGCTGTTGAATGTAAAAAATGGCATCTTCATAATTACGTCCATAGCTGATAAAGCACTTCTTAATGCCTCTAATAGCTCCGATTCCTGCTTTTACAAAAGAATTTTCACTGAAATTGACGTACGGTGTATAGTTGAAATCAATGGCATATTGATAAGCAAGGAAACCACCAATAAATGTACAGCATTCCAATAAATTAAAAACTTCTTCCAGTGTTTTTGCTTTTAACACTTTATATATAATGCCATCACCAATGAATTCTTTTTCAACCATAGTCAACCACTTCTCATGTTTGAATTTCAGATAGTCATATTTTCTATCCGAGCCTGTCATCATGTATGCGTTGTTGAATACAGGGAAATTGTTTCTGCGAAGCAATAACAGATAACTGATTCGATCTACATCAAAATGATTCATGGTGATATCTCCATACTCTTTAAGGAGATATTCCCATGTCTCAATCTTATTAAATATCTTAAAAACCAGCACTCGAAGAATCACATCTTCAGGGGTGTAAAGTTCTATATCTTTATAGATAACATCACGAATAAGATATTGACTTACACGGTCACAAGCCCGATATACATTAGTAAACTTATACTCACGAAGTATAGGGTCTTGCGTAAGGACTTCCTTCCCCTCGCATTTACGCCAGAAGATATTCATCCGTTCCTGCATAAAATAAAAATAATAGCGAAGAACGTTGTCATTGGGTATTATCTCATTACTTCGCTTCATAACTTAGGGATTGGATATGGTTTAAATGGGAATTCTTGCCAATTTATAGGGTCCCCATGAATTCCGACTTTATAGTTTGATTGCAACCAATCTACGAACTTCTTTACTGTCTTTTCGTCTACATGGTAACATTCTATATCCCTAACAGTGCTTGCCATACATTTGAATTCATCAGGCAGCTCAGGTGCATTTACCCCAAAATAATAAAAGTTTCTAGAAATTAAAACATTCTTTCCACGTATATCACGTCCATACTGTTCAGTGTCTTTAGGATTCTTTCCTTCTACAGTATGAGCACACCGTTCCTGTATAACCTCTCCTGTTTGAGGATTAGTATGGTAAACATTGTCTCCATACATTTGTATTACTGAACCATTGAAAAATGGTTTCTTACACTGAAAATTTGGATTATTCCAGTATTGATCGAAAGTAATAATTTCATCCACTTTCATAGCAAAGATAAGGTGTTCAATATATTTATGAAGCACACGGCCTCCTGTCGCAATGACCCAGTCACCAATCTCTAAATTCCTACTTCTACGGAGTCTGCCTTTACAAGTAGCCAAGGTCATAACCCCCCAAAAAGGATTCGGGGCAAAACCGAAATCATGGTCCATTTTATAACTATAACATTTCATAATCTTAATCGCATTTTATATAAATCATTGGATATGAACCAGCCGTAGCCGGTGAACCCTCAAAATTCTCAAATGGAACATTACCTCCGTTTATAATATCTGAAAGTTTATCAAGCGAGTTCCAGCCAATAAGAGTATTGCCATATTTCTCGAAGGCTCCAGGCAAAGGAACCTTTTCCTTACAACCATAATTATAAATACCAACAATACGTTTACCCATCTTATTAGCTTGTTCTATCTCATAGTTTACCCATGCACGTTCATGCGTGTGTTCACCGATGATTACAATAAAAGTACCCGCCCAATTAATCCTCATTTTAAGATATCGAGCTATAACGGCATCCGAAACCAGTTTCCCTTTCTTATTACGAATTATTCCTCCTTCATCTTCTTTAGCTGCACTATTTCGAACAGTACAACCATTTGCAGCAAGGCGTTCTTGTAGTTCCCGAGTTCGTTGGACGTCACCACTATAATGGCTTATGAAAACATTATGTAAATCTGCCATATCATTTTGGTTTTATAACATTTTTCATTCCCTTGATAATAAGCCTTATAACTTCAAATACATTTTTTGAGCATAGAAGGCGCCTATTTTCTTCATAATCCAATCCATTATTCAAAGATTCGTATGTGTCATCTTTTATAGAATCAATTATCTCCTTTCGACCTATAACACTACTGGATATAAGGGCTGCCTCACCTCCAAAACCGCCAAGAAGGTATATTGGTTTTCCTGTTGCACGCGCTTTAATATATTCATCTAAAATACCTGGGATTGACGTTAGAGAGCCTTTTGTTTTTCCACCAACGATTATGAATGCCCTAGCTTCACGACAACGGACATCCCGCATGTGTGATAAAGAATTTATTATTTGTTTTTTCCCCTCTTCATCTTGTGCAGAAGGTATTGATTTTTTCTGTTCCTCGCTAATTCCATCAGGATAAATTTGTTGAGCACAGAGATGACAGTGCTTTAAGTATGCCATGTCATCATTAGATAAGACATTCATATATGGCCATGCATAATAATTATAGATATAGACTTCATCTTCAAGTACATCTTCACCCTCGTTTTCTACCTTAATCTTACCATACTTCTCTGATATTTGACTGAATAAACTTACATATCCATCTTGAGCCCCACTACCTCCATAGAGAATCTTACCACCTGCATTCAAAATATACCTTGATATTTCAACTACCATATCTCTTAGTAAGATCTCGTCAGGACGATTCTCATTTGTATTGGACACAGAGATAGATATCAATTCTCCATGTAGAAGTAAACCTTCCTTTTCCAATGGTGTGATGAATTTCTTTTTCGTACTATTAAGTATTCTCCTTTCTTCTTCACTTATAGGAGGCTCTGGATACAGCACATTATTTTTTTTCAGCATATATATATCCAAAAGTTCAGGCTGATAACTTAAAATTTCAAAATCATTATTATCACCTTCCTTTACTATTTTAGTCAAATAATTCTTTTGGTACTCATATCTCAAACCTGTGCGCAACAAGAGGTTAATAGCCGTATCCAAGTTATCCTCTTTTAGCCGGATGCTTGGGACATTCCCCATATAAGGGAACGTTCTTGTTATTACATCACTATGCATATCCACTACAACTATTGGAACACCGCATTTCTTAGCACATAGGATTTCTTTCTGACACCATTGACGAGTACCATAAGCATCCGAGTCGAGAACCATCAAGAGTGAACTTTTGACATTTTCTCTTATCTGATTTTCAAAATCTACTCCTTCAATAATGTCATTTTTGTCAAAGAAACTATCTAATTTTGTTTTAGAACGAATACTATTTCTAAGATTCTCAGCAATTGCTAGTCCATCTCTTTTGGCATGACTTATAAACAACTTCAATTTGCTCTGAGGCATGTCTTTCATATACCGAATAAGGCAATCATAAATATGAGAAGAAACTTCGTCCCAATCTGCAATGATATCGTTATTAGATGGGAGAATCATTTGATCTTTGTTAAGATAACTAAGATCTGTAGCATATTCAAATTGTTTCACACAGTATAACATAGCAGGTGTACCATCTTCTATTTTTTTCTTCAATTCAAGAATATAATCCCGCCATTTTGTGTCTCCCAAATATACAGCCATATCAGCAAAGAAGAATATTGCGTTCTTCTCGCTTTGTTTAAAATCAATGGGCTTTATTTCCCCGTTTTCATCATTTGAAATAAGATAAACAGGAATATCCAAGCCATCCGATAGTGGCTTTTCTACATCACGACAGAGCAAGGTGTAGAATTTATTAAATATTTCTGTTGCCTGTCTGTTATTTTTATCTATAAGCAAATAAACGCTTAACGGTGTTTGCATATTTCTCTTTTTATTTTGTTGATGTCACTTTTAATAATAACAATATTTCTTTTTTTTGCTACATCCAATTCGTACTTTACCCATTTTGACTGCATCGCCATTGGAGTTTCAATAAGAAGGAGTGCATCAGCAGATTGGAGTTCTTGTTCTACACGACCTTGCTTATCTATACTATCATTATCAATTATGTCTATATAACAGGAATCACAATTTTTATACAGTTCTTTCACCTTCAACAAAAGAGATGTATCAAGATAACCATCTTTCAATGTATAACTTACAAATAGCCTCATATCTAATACATTCCATAAGGGACTTTGTATATCATAGTAATGTCTCATCCTACCTTCTAATACAAGTCTATCGGAAGGTGATTTGAGAGTTTGAGCAATGAATTCATTTAGTGATTTTGTATCCCTTAATATTTGAATAACTTGTAAATATTCAGGTAAAAATGATTTTGATAAATCTCGCAATGTAAGACCGACCAAAATTTTATTATCATACGCATATCCAATTTCCCAAGGCACCCACTTGGATTCTAGAGAGTTTTGGGAAATAATACATAACAGATGTGTACTTCGTTTTAAACCAACTTTTATTGCATTGACTACCGAATAAGGATTACTCCTATCTATATTTTGATCATATTCATCAAAATACACATCCAGTTCTGCAACCATTAAATAGTCTGCTATCTTTTTTGCATCAGAAGAATCTTTCTTCTGATGACTAATGAAAATACATATACTGTTTAAACGGTCATAAGACTCATTCAAGTAATATCTATTTAATCCTAACATTTATTGTCCTTTTAATGACAAAGATAAAAAGAAAATCCGAGATTGGGAAATATGGAACAGATTATTTATAATTAAGCTTTTAGGACTTTGGAGCAGGAATCGGTGAAGTTAACCGAAGCCACAAAAAAGACAGGTCAAACCGGAGCAACATTTTCCAAATCGTACTTCACCCGTAACCCTAAATCGGGTGTCAAACAGGTTAAACGTGCGGCAATTCAGATACAAAATTAACTATTTGTAGAGGACGGCAGACTAAGCAGACTAAATACCGTAAGAAAGTCAATTATCGAGTTTCTATTTTTTTATTGTCAATGTTTTGTATAGTATTCTACAACTCTGCCGAAAATAATTTTGGAACCAAAAAATTGTATACTTTGAGAAGTATATTCGAAATTCCATTCCTAATATGTAGCTGTTTACAAATCAGATATTTATAAGTCTTCAAGGAGACTATAGGTAATGATTCGTAAACTACCCAACTTCACTATTCTGCAATGTTTTTTTCACTCTTAAGATTCAAGTACAAATGAACGCAAAGCCTTTACCTTAGCCAAATTATCACTAAGAATTCTGCCAAACACCAAACTTTATTCAATTCTTCCTTTTTATAAGTTCCGTCCTGCAATTTCTTTTTTCTGCATTTCTCTTTCTTACAGCAAATCTAGCCCCCTGCCTTTGGATTGAGCAAGGCCATGCCCCGTTGGGGTTGGCCGGGAAAAAATCATCCTCGCTTCGCTGCGGTATTTTTTCCCGCCAAGCCTTGCACAATCCCGGCAGGAAGCAACCTTGCACGTAAGAAACAGAAATACTGGCTCCGGGAGCCGGTCATGTCTAACTGTATAAAAGATAGCAAATATGAGAACAGAAGTAAACCAAACGAGAATTAACGGCAAGTATCCTACAGACAGCGTATATTATTTCGGAATAGCATATCCTGTGCGTGAAGTGGACGGATATAAGGTCTCCACGGAACGGCTGGAAGCCAGACTGGAATTTGACGGTTCTTTGCTGATGGAAGCGGCCGGAATGCTGGAAGAATTCGCCTGTTTCCTGAGCGATGAGGACATTCACGCACTGAGTGATAAAGAAATACTTGAAATCATCCACTCATAAAACAAAGTAATATGGAATACAAAATCGCCATTGAAGAACTGCTCCGACGTGTAGTGACGGTGGAAGCGGAAAATCCCACACTTGCTGTATATGAAGTGGAGGAGGAATATAATTTAACAAGACACGTACTCTCCGAAAATGACTTCATCGGTGTTGATATCGTGTTGGCTCCCGAAGACAAGGAGGCGCAGGAATATTTGAACAACGGCACTTTCCGCAGTTTTGTCGAAAGACGTTTTAGCATCCATTCAGCGGACTTTCCTTTGATAGACAAGGTCCGTTTCGTATTCGGCAGCATGGACAACGCGATTTATGAATTTAGCAAACGGGCAAGCAAGCCCTCTTCAGAAGAAAAGGAAGTCTGGCTACTCTACCGTTGCGATGCCTGGCTGAGCACGGCCAGCATGGAACTGGTCGCCCCCTTTTCCTCCAAGGAAGCCGTGACGGATTACCTGGCAGGCAACCGCAAGCGCTTCCGGCTGACGCAATGGGACCTGGACTTCTTCCGGGAAAACAACCAGACCCAACGGGGCGGCGCCAATTACATTGTTTTCAGCCACAGCCTCGATCCCGCGCCCGAGCCCCAGCCGGCTGACACGGACGACGCCTTTTACAAAAAGCCTTTCCGCTATGGCACTACCGTCCTGACCCGTTACGAGCTTGAAAACCTTTCCTGCCCGTTCTGTACAAAGGATACGGATGATGAGGCAATGCGCAAGATAGTCCGCCGTATGCACCGGAAGATTAACGGACGGATAAACGGCAATGCCGGTGAGACACCGGATGTGGAAGCAATCCGCTTGGAGGAGATGGACGAAGCGGCTGCGCATTTCAATGTCCCTTACTATGAAGACTTGCAGGAATGACAGTTTGATTTAAAACAGGCAAATATGAGTTATCAGATAATTACCCAAATGGTTTATAACGCCCATACCCACCAAATAGAAACGTGGCAGCATTCCAATAATGTATGGCCAAGGATTGACCACTTCCGTGCGTTGGATGTAAGGACAGATGAACAGCTGTTCCGCTTCATTACCCTGGTGGCGGAAGGCTTGTGGCAGACACGCAAATGGCACAAGGAATTTGAAACGCTGTTCCGGGAATACCCCGAACTGCGCATGGATTCCTACCGGGATGAACTCAGGGGCAAATCCTGGCCGGAATATTGCGCCATTCGCCGCAAGTATAAGGAACTTGCCTGGAGCAAATGCGGGGAAATAGCCGCACGTTTCAGGCAGCTTGTCAAAATAAGGCTAGAAGAAAAATAACGGAAGGGCGACCGCAAGGCCGCCTTTTTTCATTTATGCACTTTCATACACATCATGTACGGGAAATCAAATCCTGCCGTACACAGGTAAGACAGATGAAGAAAAAACTGACAATGGAATTGGTGAAATCACTGATGGAAGAATCCTATACGCTGGTATGGACGGACTACCGGGACAATCTTGACGGCAACCGCGGCCTGCTTCAGGAATGTCTGAATAAGAGAAGTCCGGAGCCTCTTTGGGAAAAGGCGGAAGAATGGTGCTGGGATTCCGAATGGGAGGCGGCCAAAGAGATTATGGAAAAACTCAAGGAAAGATGCGTCCTTTTCCATGATTCCGATGAGGAGGAAGTGGAATCTTTCTTTGAGGAACACGACGATGAGATACGGGGCGAGATTTATGCCCGTGATGATTCAGACGTTTTGACGGAGCTGATCAAACATACGGATGACATTCCGGTCCGGGTGGAGATGCTTTCCGATTATGACTGCATCAATTCCAACTGGTGGGAATCACAAGGAGGGTACCGTTACGAGGAGTCCTATTTCGGTGACATGGTGGACGCCTTGAGGCTCAATCCTGCCAGGGTAAAGAAGATGCTTGTGGAAAAGGGCTACACGGTACATGGCTGCTTTCCGAACAGGAAAAGCCGTGACGGTAAGGAGCAGGTGACCTACGAACATTTCTATCAGGAACTTATCAATTCCTGTTGCGGTGCGAACTTGCTGACCTATATCGGGAAAGTAAGTCTAAAAGACCTATATGACATCGGATTCTCATTCAAGGAAGTCATTATCCCCAAAGGTAACTATTGCGGCATATTCAGTTCCATATACGGCGGCGGCAGCCTGCTCGGAATGGAATTGCAACAGGATGTAAAGTTGGAACTGAAACCAAAAGACCGCTACAGTTTCCGTTTCAGGCTTGACAACGAAAAGTCAGAGACCGAATGTTCCATTCAACATGTATATGGAGCATGTGACTCCTTCTTCGGTGAAACATTGAAGATTGTCTCTTGACCAATTTGACAATCATTGTATAATTCTCAAAAGCAGATAAGATGGAAAATAAAACAGAGCCAAAACGGGCAGGAATGTCTGAAAGCAGACAGGGCTATTTTGAAGAAGAATTGTACTGTTCCGGCAACAGCCCTTTGCAAAGTACCCTTTGCGATAAGAAACTGGAGGAAATAAAATCCGGTTATGGTGACAGTGAAGTATGTATGGGTGAAATGCTGGCATCCGTACCGGCGGACGGACTGACAGTGGAAGAAGCGTTCTATCTGTACATACGGGCCATGCAATGGGCTGAGGGAGACCGCTTTTTCCGCTGGACATATGACGGGAAGGAAGAACGTTTCTGAAGTGAACTATATAGAACCTCAAATAGAAGAGTTATGAATATTCAAGCAGAAAATGCAGTTTCCAGTTTTTTCTACTATATGTGGAATACCTGGAGCCAGGAAGAGTGCAGGATTGTGTACGGGAACATGTCCCGTCATTTTTGGGAAAAATGGTGTATGTTGTCTGACAAAGGCGTATTCGGCGCGGCTGAACGTTTCTATGCGGAGTTGTCGGACACATATCGGCGGCCGTTGGTGGAACGGGCTGTCAGCCTGTATGACGGCAAATCACTCCGAAATATGCGGACATGAAGCCCTGATTCCCTATTTATATTTCTCTTTCTTATAGCAAAGATAGCCCCGTGCCTTTGGATTGAGCAAGGTCAGATTGGCTGGGAAAAAATCATCCTCGCTTCGCTGCGGTATTTTTTCCCGCCAAACCTTGCACAATCCCGGCACGGGACTACCTCGCATATAAGAAACAGAAATACCGGCTCCGGGAGCCGGCCATATCAAAAAAAGAAAAATATGGAAACAGAAAAGAATCAAGAGAAAATAGGCAGAAACTACCTGTGCTATTTCGGAGTCAGGTATCCGGTCCGGGAAGTGGACGGATGGCATGTATCCACAAAACAGTTTGAGTCTGTGCTGAGACGTGACAGCCTTCTCCTCATGGAAGCGGTAGACATACTGGAAGGATTTTTCTATTTCCTGGATGAAGAACTGTTCCATTCGTTGAGCGACGAGGAAATATACAGGCTTATCAACAGGTTATGACCGATATGAAAACGATAAGATAAAAAGCCCGACAGGACTTATGTTTAACTAAACCAACAGAACAATGATGACAACAACGACACCGAAACCCCGTGAAGGACAAGTAGCGGGCTTTCCGAAAGAACAGGCTGTCATGCTCACGGAGAGCAATGCCTATCGTGCGAAAAGCATCAGAAGGACGGGGACGGACGAAGCTCCCGTCCTTTTTCATTTCCGGAAACGCTGCATGGGAATACATTCGTATGTGCATACCACAGAGGCGGCAGACGGGACAGAACGGGAAATCCGCCCGTCAGATTTCAAGGACTGGGAAATTACCGGATGCAGATATCCCGGCTATCTGGAAGACCTGTATGGCAGTGCATGCAGCGCCTACCGGTGGAATTCGTTTGACCCGGAAGAGCGTGCCCAGACAGACATCTGCCGCCATGAGGAGCAGTTGTGTGCCGACCTGACTTCCATTCCCGAAGAAAAGCGGGAACAGTATAAGGAAGGCTACCGGAAGCGCCTTGCCGGTTTGTTCGGCAGCCTGTCACGGTGTGCGAGCCCGGCTGTGACCGGACCGGCAGGCTTCGACCGCCGGAAACAGGAAAAGGCGGAGCAGGCCTGCCAGAACAGGCAGGAGGAGTTTGAAAACTGGCGGGAACGCTTCCTTGCCGCCATGAAGCGGATGCAGGAGGAAGCCCGTCCGGAAGAGGAGAAACTGGAAGCCGCCTGGAAAAACCTGAAAAGAGACATCGCAGACAGTGTCCGGACCATTCACGAACTGGATACCGGGAAAATCCGTGGGTATAACCGGGCGCTTTTTGTCAGCAGCATCCTGAACAAGGTAATGACCTACGTCAACCGGGGTGAAGTGGAAACCGTACAGAAAGCCGTCGATTTTATCCGTATCTGTAACGCAGGCGTGAAGAAGCCGGTCATTACCCCGCGCAACCGTTTCTTCCAGTTCCCCGAAATGGCGGCCCGCGTACGGGAGAAAATGCAGGCTTCCAGGCAGGAGGAAAACAGTGAAATCCTTTTTGAAGGAGGCAGGCTGGTGTGGAACCGACAGGCCGACCGGTTACAGATCCTTTTCGACGGCATCCCCGACGATGCCAGACGCAGGGAGCTGAAGTCGAACGGCTTCCGCTGGTCCCCCAAGAACAAGGCGTGGCAACGGCAGCTGACCATGAATGCAGTGCGGGCGGCAAAAAGGATGTTGGACCTTCAAGACGTATAAAATATGGGACGTGGCAAAAAATATGTGGCAGATTCCCGGTATTTCCGGGGAGATGTCCTGACCGTCATGTCTGACGGAGTACATTGTGACGGTTCCGGACACACCCTCATGGAATTGCGTGAAAAGGAACGCAACCCGTACTTGTGTGCTTTCGGGGTGAAAGAGTTGCGCAAGAAAGGACGTATCTATATGGAATCTCTCTGTACACTGTTCAGAGAAATCTCCCCGGAACGGTACGAGGAACTGTCGTTTTATTCAAACATCCGTAAAAACCGCGATAGTTTCTTTGAAGCGGAGCCTTATTATTGGGAGTTGCATGACTTTTATTTCAAAGTGTCCGGCCGGTGCTTTACCGGTATCCGTCCTGTCAACCTGCCCTACGAAGAACTGCAGCGTCAGATAGGCGAACATTACCGGCGTGTCACCTGCAGGCCGGAAATCCGCAAATGGAACATCGCCGTTTCCGGAACGGACGGGAACGGCGGAAGAATGGGCACCGCCTATTTCTTCGTGACAGACAAGGGCTGCCAGCGCTTCATCTGCAACCTGACCGTATCCGGAGAGGCGGAATCCGTTCAGGAGGCACGCAAGGATGTCGCCCGTATTCTCCGAAGCCTGCGCAGGCATCATTTCACTTACTATGCAGGAACGGAAGGCATCGATGACCTGGACCGGTTTATGGATTATATGGAAAAGAACGATTATACCTTGCTGTCAGCCGGGACATTCTTCCAATACCCGATAAACAGGGAGTCCGTCACCTTCACGGGAAAAATTAAGGAAACAGGCAGAAGGTTCCTGTACCGTATTTACGACCGTGAAATTTTCCTGCACCTCTTGAAGCGCCTCCGGGGCGTCAAGAGAGAAACGGAACATACGGAACGCATAATGACCTGAGCGTGATTAAACAAAAGCCCTGTCCAGCCGGATGGGGCTTTCGTAATTCTAATAATGATTGGAAATATAAGATGAGAAAATTCAAGGAAAAACAGGCAGTGTACTGGAACGACCCTGCCGGAGAAACATCAGGCGTCTATGAGGTGCTTGATACGAATGAAGAATATAATGCAGGAATAACGGAAGCGGAAATTCCGGGCTTTGACTCCCGGGTGCTGCTGATAGGGAACGGCATGAGTGAAGTGGAAGTTTATGCGGAAGAACTGTCCGTCATTGACACGCCGTCGAGTGAAAGCCGGGGCCTGGTCCAAAAGGACATGGAGAACGGTTTCAGGAGGTTTGTCCGGAATAACGGCTGCAAACCGGATTATGCCGTCTGTTCCATTGCCTGGAATGACGGCGGTACCTATCCGGAAGTCAATATCCGGCTTTCGGAAACGGCAGATCCGGACACGGACGACAGCTTCTTTTTCTATTGCAACGGACTGGAAGGCCTCAAGTCACTCGCTTTTCCCGGTCTGGAAGAGTTTTACATAACAGGCATCCTTCATTTTGAGATTTTTGCAGGAAACGCCAGGCACAAAAAACAGAAGATAGAATGTCATCCTCATTTCTTGCGGCAAAAATAACCGTTTGCCCGGTTGACCGTGCAAGGCGGCCCCCATGGGGCTGGTTGGCCGGGAAAAAATCATCCTCGCTCCGCTGCGGTATTTTTTCCCGCCAAGCCTTGCACGGTCCCGGGTCAAACGCCAACTTTTGCGACAAGAAATAAGAATGCCTGCAAGCAGGCAGATGTCTCATTAAAAAATAGGATGTATGGTAACAATGGACTACAGACAAATGCTGGTTGTATCCCTGTGGCAGTACAATCATCACGCAAGCGAAGGGCTGACCCTTCCGCTTTTTCAGGAAACTTTCGGGGAATCCTGCGGACAGCACTATTATGAGAAATGGACGCTTTACTTCAACCGCAACCTGTGGGATATGCTGGCCTATTTCAGGAGCGAGGAGGAAAACGGGCAGAAATTCTGTAACATGGTGGCACGGCAGGTAGAGCTTTACCTTCATAACCGGAAACGGACAACCCTAAAAAATTGAAAGCGATGGCACAATACCCGGTTCCTAAAGAAATACAGCCCTTGGCGAGGCTGATGACGGATTTCGCCCATGCCTGCGGCTACGATCCGCTGACCGTATTCAATGACTTCCTGACATTTGTCATCCACGGTTTCTCCCCCGGCGCACCCCCACTCAAGAGCTGGAAATACAAGCGGCAGCAGAATGCCGCGTTCATGGGCATGGTTTCCGAATGGGTGCGGCTCATGCAACACCAGTTAAAGGAAGACACAAGCTGGTATGATCCGTTCGGTGACATTTACATGGCATTCTCTTCTACGGGATCCAAACAGGCGCAAGGACAGTTTTTCACTCCGGTGCCGGTTTGCGAACTCATGACGGCCTGCGCCGATACGGGAGAGCATCTGCCCGGACAGCGGATGGGAGATCCTACCTGTGGCAGCGGACGTTTGCTGCTAGCCTGGCACGTACGCAATCCCGGCGGCTATCTGGTCGGTGAGGACATCAACCGCACCTGCTGCCTGATGACCGTATGCAACATGCTCATACACGGTTGCATAGGCGAGGTTATCTGGCACGACAGCCTCCAGCCTGAGAAGTTCAACGACGGCTGGCTGGTCAATCCGGTGCTTACCCGTACCGGCATTCCCACTATACGCAGGATGAGCGGTGAAGAATACCGGAGAAGCCGGGAACTTCCTGTAAACAGAACAATAAATTCTAAAAAATGACAGCTATGGCAACAATCATTATTGCCCGGATCTGCAACTCATGCGGCTGCACTCCGGAAGAAGCGAAGGAGTATCTGGACGGTGAAATACGCAACTTATTGGACTATAGGGATGCGGATGACCTCCGTGCGGAGGATTTCGCACAGGCATGCGACAGCCTGGGTCTGGAACATGACTTCATCCCGTATTTCATCGAACGGCTCAGTATGTGTTGAATTTATGAATAATCCATTATTAAACAGACAAATTATGAAAGTAAATGCAAGCAGCGAACTGAAATCCCGTCTGGCCCATGCGGCAGAAAACGGGAGCGTCATCGCAAGGGACATCCTTGCCGAATTGAAGAAGAATGTGGATGTCACAGAGATTGTGCGGGGATTTTGCAACCATTTTTCCACCAAGCGCAAACGGACATCCTGCGACGGGTTCCAGAAAATCCGCATCGTGTTCACCGCCTGTAACAAGGACCTGTCCAACGGGAATTTCCCGGACCGCAACAATCCGCAGGCGCCCCTGTTCCCGGAAAACCGGGTGGATATGGAGCCGTCCACGTTCATCAGGCAGTTCAAGAACCTGCCGGAGTATCCGGAAACAGACATGGCCTATTTCGCCAGCGCCATCTGCGTGGACAGCAAGGTGACCGTGCGCCTGTTGGAAGGGATGCAGGACATTTATGAGGCGTATGACGGGGATAATTATTCCCCGATAGCGGACGATACGGCATCAACCCTGCACAATTCCTGCATGCGTTATCCGGACAAGGCACGCAATGCCGCGGATTTCTATGCCAACTTCGCCGGGGCGAAAATCCTGGTGGCAAGGGACGAGAGCAACAATGTGCTCGGACGTGCCATCGTGTGGGAGCATGTGCGCTGTCCGGTTAATGATTACGGGCTGGACACGGTTTCACTGACGGACCGGATATATTCGTCCCATGCGTTTGTCATAGGAATGATGCAGCATGAGGCACGCCGGAACGGGATCCTCCTGCGCAAAAAGTACAACGATTATCACCATACCAAGGAATATGTGGCATTGAACAGCCTGCAAGAAACAGGCATTGTGGCAGGGCAAGAACTCCAACTGGCACTCATCGTGGATGTGCCGGCTTTCCGCTGGCATAAGAAAGGGGTGCCTTATATGGACACGTTTTACAGCATTGCCATGAAAGCCGGGAAAATAGAACTGAGAAATTATGAAGGGGACGGGCAGATTGCCACCTGCCGGAATATTGGGGGAAGCGCCGTCCGTACAATGCAGGTATGTCCGGGCTGCGGCAAGATACACGGCGGTTTCGGGAATGTTTTCTGCTCCTCATGCAAGTCTTCCTTTTATGCCAGCACCGTTTTCGGTGAAGTGATCAAAGGTACTGTACGGGATTACAAAGGAGAGGTTTATCCTTCCGTGCTGTTCAAGAAAGGCCGGCCGATCCCGCCGTTCAGGACTTATTTGCAGTTGGAAAAACTTTTCATGTCATGAGAACTGTCACAGGCGTATATCCGCAAGGGTGTACGCCTGTGTCTGATGTGTCACATTCAAATACTTAATATCTTATGGAAAGACTGGTTACACTCTATAATATAGCTTCCCCGTCGGGGAAGGAAAAGCCTATGCTCCGTTACCTCAAGGCGGAGTTGAAGCGTATGGGCATTTCCTGCAGGCAGGACCGGCAGGGCAATCTTTATGCCGTAAAAGGCCGGGCAAAGACTTATCCGTGCGTCGTGGCGCATGTGGACGAGGTGCACCGCCACAGGACAGGCACTTACGGGGCACACGTGGTGGCGGATGCCATGGTGATAGGTTACGACCATCGCCACAAGTGTATGACGGGTATCGGTGCCGATGACAAGAACGGCATCTGGATCTGCCTGAAATGCCTGGAGGATTTCAAGGTGATGAAATGCGTTTTCTTTGTCCAGGAAGAGAACGGCTGCATAGGAAGCCGGGGGGCGGACATGGCTTTCTTTTCGGACTGCCGCTTCGTGCTCCAGTGCGACCGATGGGGGAATTCGGACTTTATCACCCGCATACATGGCACGGAACTCTGTACACGCGACTTTGTCGGATGTGCCAACTCCACGAAATACGGCTACAAACCGGTCGAGGGTGGCACAACGGATGTGTATATGTTGAAAAGAAGGGGGCTTCCGGTTTCCTGCGTCAATATCTCCTGTGGGTATTACGAGCCGCATACGGACCGTGAATATACCATACTGGAAGACCTGCACAAATGCTACCGCTTTGTACGCCATATCGTCATTGCACACAAGACGGTCAGCATTCACTCTCCGGAGGCGGAACAATATCCGTTCCCCGGATATTATGAACTGTTCGGCATCGGCGGGTACAGCGAGGAAGAATACCAACGGATGCTGGGACGGTTCAAAAGCGGCTGCTCCCAAAAGCTGTTGAAGAAAGACTTTATCTGACAATATTAAAACAAGAATCATTTATGGAAGCAACATTGACAATGCCGGCAGCTGCGCCGGTACAGAAGCAGCAGGGATTGAATCAGGTAGTGATTAACAAGGTACGGCGGATGGTCGAAGGCAGGCAACAGGATGTGATGGGCACCATCACTCGCCTGCTCGAAGAGGGAAAAATCGCACAGGACTACATCGCACCTATCGGGGTCAGCCGCAGAAACGGCGAGCAGCGTCCTGTCGTGTCGTTCAAGGCGGCGGGCCGGGTGCAGCTTTCAATGCCCGAAGGGGATTTCAGCCTGCACGCCAATGCCATCGGCCAGGTTTCCGAAAAGATGGGCATCCCGGCAAAATACCTCCGCGAGCTTTCGGCGGGAGCCGCATGGCAGAAACAGTTGTGCGCCACCATCCTGAACGAGCATTCGGGCTGGACGGAACGGACGCGTGTGCTGGTCCGGGCGGTAGGGACCGAGGTACGGGGCATATTGTCCGATTCCTACCGGAGGCTCAATTCGGTGGAGATCCTGACCGCATTCATCCGGGAGGCGGCAAACCAGGGGGCGGTCGTTTCAGATGCCTACATGAACGATACGAAGGTCTGGTGCGAGACCATCCTGCCCACTCCTATAGAGATCCCCACCCGTAAGAACGGTACGGTCGTCATCTTTGCCGGGGCACGTTTCTCCACGTCCGATTACGGAAACGGTTCGGTGGACATGCGTTCCTTCCTGCTTAACGGGGCATGCCTCAACGGGATGGTGCGTGAGTCCGTCATGCGGCAGGTACATCTGGGGGCGAAGCTGCCGGACTCAATGGCTCTTTCCCAAAAGACTTACGAACTGGACACGCAGACTACCGTGTCGGCGGTTTCCGACCTGACCAAAGGGCTGTACAGCCGGGACACCCTTATGCAAAAGGCCGTGGAGATTCAGGGAGCCGCTGAGGTGGATGTGGATTTCGATAAGGAACTGAGACAGTTGGTACAGCGGGGAGCCTTGCTGAAGAACGAGGGCCGCGAGGTGGAAAAGCTGCTGATGAACAATAACCCGGACGACGGGGTGACGGGCGGTGCCACGCTTTGGAAACTGACCCAGGGCATCACGGCATTCGCACGGGCACAGCAGCCGGAACGCTGCCGTGAACTTCATGAGATTTCCGGCCAGTTGCTGAACCGGGTAAAGGTGAACTGAAAAAACGGTTATGGATATGAAAGCCGGGGATTTTGCCACGCTGGTACACCCTTATAAGGGGTACCGCAACATCGAATTGATCAAGCGCCTGCCATATACATGGCTGGTACGTATCTGCGAAAGCGGATTGGAACTGGAAGTTTACGAGGACGAATTTATCCTTGATTGAGTATGAACCCTATAAAAAATAACAAATATGAAAATTTTATGTAGCCAGGAGCACTACGACAAGGTAGTGCAGTATGCCGAATCCATCGGCGACACTACGCTCCAAAAATGCCTGGAGCGTCTGAAGAGTTGGGAAAAGAATCCGAACTGTCCTTGTGAGATTGAGTTGTTTTATGACTTTGCTCCTTATTCATTCGGTTTCAGAGAACGTTATCCGGATGGCAGAATTGGCATTGAGGGCGGACTGCTCTATCATGGCAGGCCGGACCAGTCCTTTGCAGTTCTGTTAGAGCCTTTTCACGGGTGGAGCATACATACCTGATGTTGTAGTTGTAGCATAAAAGAATCTCAATTTTGAATTTGAATCTAAAAAAATACAAAAATAATGTTCAGTTCAAAATTGAGATAATATTTGATAAAATGATACAGTTACCAAAAGTCAGTGACTTATTAAACTGTTATCTAAACTATTTTGAATTTATTGTGCGATGATTTAGGATGAGTTTTTGCTCCTTTTCGATGTTGTGATGGGGAAGATAGCGGGCTATCTGACGAAGAATAAGAGTGAAAAGGAGCAAAAAATCGCCCAAAACACACGAAAACGATATACATCAAGACGAGAAAAACTTTTTGTAGAAAATCAAAACAGTTTCTTATTATTGATTGAAATAAACTCTTACAGGAATATTATGCCATTTTTTATGATCATGGAAATGTAAAAAAATAGAATCTCCTTCAAAAAAATTATTTATGATATTTTTAAAGTTGCTATTGAACTCTTTTAAAGAAACGTGAATTGTATCTTTCTTTTCATTAATCATTTTGTTAAAGTATCCTGATAATTTTTTTTGTAAAGTATCATTTTTATCAATAATATATAATGTAGAACCATTAAATACTTTATAAGATGATGTCAAATAATTATCTTCATCACAAGTCATTAAGTAACAGCCTGCTGTACCAGAACTAAGATTCTTATTGTGGAATAAATAAGAATTTTCCGCATAATAAATGTCTCTATTATCTGTTTTTCTTATCTTAAAAGATAAAGGATAGGATAAACTGAAAATAGAACTTTTGTCTTTCTTCAGTCTCAATACAATTGAATTTGTACTTTTAATTTGTTTTACCAATACTACATCTCTGTTAGAAACACATCCAACAAAAAACAAAACTATTAAAATCTGAATAATGCGAACCATATTATATAATGTTAATTAATAAAAAATGAATCAATCAGAAATATTAAACCATTATCGCTATCAAAATACTCATATAAGATAGTTATATTTTTATCATCTACTTCTTCGTCCGATGCAATTCTGAAGTCTCTAAATTTTTTATACTTACCTTTAATAAGTTCGTTAGCCAAATTAAATGAGACCTTAATAAATCCAAAATGCAACTTTGAAGTCCTACTATTATTAGCTCTTTGAACTACTTGTTGAACCTCATATAAGCCTTTGCTTTTAGCATTCCATAATTCTACATGTACATATTTACTGTATAATTCTTCTCCTTCATAATACATATCTTCCGCTATAAGACCACCTAAGTCTACTAAAAGTGATATAGCCATTCCGAAACCACCTGTTATACCAGGTAATGAAATCGATAATGGTTTTGATGTATCACTTGCATGTGTTTTTGTCACAGAAGAAAAAATATCCCAAGATTGTATACTTTTGGAAAATAAATTCAAAATAGTTACTTTTACTCCTCTATTTGCAAAATGCTCATATTGGTTTATTCCTTTCGTTGACAAGATTTTCCCATCACTAGTTCTTGTAGTCCAATTCTTACCTTGTTTTACATAGATAAGTTTTCCATCTATTGTATAGTAACTATAATCATATACTTCTCTACGACTGCCATCACTTAACATTTCATATACTTTACCTTCATTATTTACCATGTATCCTTTTGCTAGTTTTGCGAGGGCAATTTTATCTTTATAAAAATCTATAAACTCGACAGTTTCTTCTGTAATCTTATCTGCTACCTCATCTTTGACAAAATTAATAAAAAACAATTGTTCACCATTGCTAGTATACAGCTCTGGCATCCCCTCATTTATTAATGAGGGTTTGATGAAGAGATCACGGTCTGATATTCTTACATTTAAGAAATCTCTTTTTCCCTTGGGCAAAGAAGTTTTATTTATATTATTGGAGACTATTTTCCAATATAATTCAAGAATTCCCCCATCTTCTTCTACATCTTTTGTCCATGTCCTTGGAAGCTGAAGCTCTATGATAGCATAATTATTTTGTATATATGTATAGGCTGTTTCTATTTTTCCATTAAACTTATATTTATCAGGACACAGGTAGTCTAAAAAAAGAAACTCTTCCAAGTTATATAATTGTAAATCAATTTTTGTTCCATTCCGAACACCACTTGTCTTGATTACAAAATACACGGTATCTTCAAGTCTGGCTTCAGTAATTTTATATTGAAGGTCAGAACTGTTTTTACTAGACCACCATCCTGTAATTTCTCTTATGCCTAAATAGGCTTTACCATATATTTGCGGAGAGGTAATTTCAATTTTCTTCATATTGCACTGTCTCAAACTTAAAGTTCTCAATGACTATAATACCTTCACTATTTATTATGCCTGAGTATTTGGCACATTTATAAGTGCCAGAATCATTAAACTTAAAATTTAAATCAACACGTTTCCCAACAATAGGGGTATCAACTTTCACATATAAAGTAAAAGGAATATCAGGAAAAGAATCTTTTTGTATTGCATTGTTCTCATCAATCCAATAAGCATCCGTTATGAAGATTTCTTGCTTTTCATCATTATTCACAACTCTTGGCTTCACGCTAATATCCGAAACTTTCCACACCTTCTCTCGCGGTTCACAATTCATACGTTTGAGGATGCCAGGTGACAGGAGTACAGTCATCAGCATGGGCATTTCTCCTGTGCACAAGGTTTCTTTCAAACTTACGCAATAGCAATCCCAAAAACGGAATATGTCCACGATGTCATCTCCTGTGGCAAATTCGATTTCTCCGTTTGCCATATTACCTTGGAGTAGCCATTCATAGAAGAAGTTATCATGATCGGTTGATTCAAAGGTCAGTGCAATCAAATCCCCCTCTACAGGAAGATACTCTACGGTGCCAAGTTTTTGGCAGACTTCCATATGCGCGGCAATAATCCGTCCGATATCAGGACGGTCACTGTGGGCGATATGGCATTCATAACCGTAGCATGCCACATCTCTTTCTACACCATTTTGCATTCTCAGAGTCACTTGATAGGCCATAATATCTGTCAGGTATAAGTTTGCCGGATGTTGGCAAAAGTCTTTGCAACAATTATTTTCTGCAAATATAAAAAGATCGGTTGGTATAATTGTATGGTAATCAGAATTTATTTCTATGTTTCAAAGCAGGATGCGGGAAAGTTCGCAACAGATTTACAGCTGACTTTTCAAATAATCGTTGAGGTCCTTCCAAGTTGAGTACTTAAAAGATTCATCTTTCACATGTCCCCCGTATGTTTCCCTGAGATTCTTCAAGGCGTCCTTCCCGGCACGGTCATTATCCAGAAAACAACGGATTTCCTTGTAACCGTCCAAAAGCGGCACAGCCTTTGCCAGGTTGGCAACAGAGTTCAGCACGATATGGTCACAGCCCGGCTGAAAGCCTTCAACACCTTTCTTCTGTAATGTCAGGAACGACAGGTAATCCATAAACCCCTCAAAGAGGCAGCACACCGGCCTTTTCCCTTCCGGTTCCCGGATATACGACACGGCTTTCGGGGAAATGCAGGCCTTGAAATACCGGTTCCGTATCTCATACCCGCCGTTCATGTTGGGAAATCCGACCGCGAAATAGCGTTTCCCGCCCAGCCCGTAACGGATTTCCCGGCATTCCTTGCGGGCTGTTTCCGCCTCGATGCTCCTTTCTTTCAGGTAGCGGTACAAGGCAGGCGATGCCAGTTCCATCACTTCCACGTCCTGAAAAGCCGGTTTCGGCTTTTCCCGTTTGGGGAATGGGTCGGTCATAGGACAGGCGTGTGGAGCCTGGCTTCCTATCTGCCGCAACAGGTAAGACACATCTTTTGACCCGTACAGTTCGGAGGCGAGGGCAATCAGGTCCCCGCCTTTTCCGATGCCGAAATCAAACCATTTATTGAGGGTCGTGTTTACCTTGAACGATGCGTCCGTTTCTTCCCGCAGCGGCGAGCGGTACCACAGGTTCGCCCCGCATTGCCGCACCGGGAGATGTCCCAGCATGTGCAAATAATCTTCAATGCGTATCTGTTTGGTTGTCTGTATGTTCATAAGGATTTAAGTTAACCGTTATGGAATGAAAAATCCCCCGGAAACTTTTCCGGAGGATTCAAGCTACTGAGGTAAGGGTTCATACAGCAGTGCCAGTTCCATCCGGCGCCGCCTTTCGATGGAAGGGATGACCCGGCCTTTCCAGCACCGGAACGACAGGTACTCCCGTTCGATGTCCCGCTCCCCTCGTTCCAGCTTCCGTATCAGCCTGCTTTTGGGCATCTTTCCGTATCCCAGGAGCCGGTTATGGCCGACCTGATAGGCCAGCACAGCCAGCAGGAGGCTGTCCGCCCCGAAGCGCCGGAAGAGGGCGCACCGTTCCAGCAGGTCTTTCCTTAGCAACGCTTCCCCTTCCTCACGGCTCATCCCGTAGGACAATTGTTCACCCGGGAGGATGCGGTGCCCGTAAGCGATGTACGGTGTCTTGTCCGGTCCATGCCAGCCTTCATACCGCATGACCAGTCGGATGGCGCGTTCAAAAGGAGGCAGCCGTTTCAGTTCCTCCATGTCCTGTGCCGCCAGCAGGCAGGGGAACAGCCCCAGCAGGCAAAGGGCGTGTATGGCTCTTCTCATCCTGCTTACCATTCCACCACCTCCACATCCAGCGTGCAGCAGGGTGTGCCGCCCTCATAGCTCCATTCCCGTCCGCTCACCGTCAGTTCACACTCCTTCAGGAAATCCCCCACACTCATGCTTTCTGTCCTTTCGTTGCGTTCAAAGCAATGGCAGGCGGGCGTTTCTTCCAGCACTTGCCGGGATAACTTGCAGGCAAGCCGGTCCGCGTTTATGCGGAGCCGGTCGCCGATGGCAGGCACGGTCACCGCCTTCCGGGTCAGCAGGACATACTCCGGCAATCCGGGTATGTCGGCATACAGCAGGATGTTCATTCCGTGTCCTCCTCTCCGTTTCCCGTTCCTGTTCCGGCAGGCTCCGTCACGCTTTCTTCCGGAGCGCCGTCCTCCGCATTGAAACTGAAGCTGAGCTGGCAGACGGCCCCCCAGTTGTTTTCAAAGTAGAGGTCGATGGCCTGCGCCTCATCGCTGCTTTCCGAAGTGTAGTACAGCCTGAATTTCAGGTCTTCCAGCAGATAGCGGTCGTTGGGTTTCAGTGCCGTGCCGTCCGCCAGTTTGAGGATGCCTTCCCCGTCGGGCTGGAAATACCTCAGCGTGTAGACGGTACCGTTGAATTCCCCTTCGGGAATGATTTCCAGGCGGATTTCCGCCGTTTCCCCTTCCACGAGTTCATCCGTTACCGGCAGGGCTTCCACGGTGAACGGGTATTCCTGCTGCACCTCCGGCCCTTCGTCACAGGAAGCCAGGCAACATACCGCCACTGCCAGGCAGCAGGCGGCTTTCATCCGGTCAAATGTCTTTTTCATCATTTTCATCATTGTTTCTTGTTTTCAGTAGGGTTCAGAATATGTATTTGAGGGCGATTCCGTATTGGGTATGGAAATGTCCGGCCGCGCTGCCCCACAGGATGCGTTCCCGCAACCGGAAAGCCAGTACGGTGCAGTCGCTCAGGTAGGCTTCCGCTTCGAGGGTCACGAAACCTCCATAAATGAAGGATTCGCTTTCCTGCAGGACAGCCCCGTCTTCCAGCATCCGTTTCCCGCCGTTTACGCGCTCATACCCCAGCAGGCCCGACAGTCCGGCGTTCAGGAACACTGTCTTTCCCGGCGTGGACAGGAAATTGTAGCAGTATCCCGCTTCCCCCGTATATTGCACGAGCGGAATCCGGGTTTTCCGGTAGGGATAATGCCGTTTCATCATCCCGATGCCGTACACCCACTTGTGGCCCCCTTTGCCATAGGTGAACAGGGCAAGCGAGAAGGCATAACCGGCATCCTTCCGGTCCCTCTGCGAATAGAATCCGTCCGCCATCTCCGCTGATACCTGTATGCCTTTCATGCCCGGCAGGCACCGCTGGGCTTCCGCCCGTCCTGCCAGGAGGACGGACAGAAGCAGGGTTATAAACAATACCTTCCCCTTCATCGCACACGCAGTTCATTAATGGTCTCAGCCTGTACCAGGTCTTCATTCTCCAGCTCGAAGGTCTGGTGACGCCCGCCTTGTTTCTCGTACATTTCCACGACCAGTTTCTTCCCGTCGGGTATCGTGAATTTCGGCAGGGCGAACACCGTGCATTCGGACTTCCTCCCGTCCACACGGGTCACGTAGTTGTAGGCCCGCAGCGGATAGACCACCTGTTCCTGCATGGCGGTACGCTTCACCAGTTTCTTGTCCGCTATCTTGAAAGTCACGAAATCCACATCGAAGGGCACGTGCGAGGTGTTCTTTATCTGCGTGTGGAAATAGAGCAGCCCGCCGTGGCTGTACAGCCCTTTCAGGAGGAACTGTACCCCGAAACGCTTGCACCCGATGTGGCGGATGCGGCGCTTGTCGCGTTCATACACGGACTTCATGATCAGGCGCACCAGGCGGGGCGACTCGTTGTCCAGTTCCGTCAGGTAGATTTCCATCGCGTTGTTCGGGCGGTTCACCGTTTCCCCGTCATGGATGAAGTCGCACATCTCCACGTTCAGCAGCAGGGGCTCGTCCGCGTACTTCACATTGAAGCTGTAAAAATTCCCGTCTTCCGTAATCACGCTCATGTTCGTTTCCTGCCGGAAGTTCTTCGTGGTGGCCTTCACGCGGATCACGTTCTCCGCGCCGTCCGCCTTTCCCGCTATCAGGTCCGTGGACCCCAGGTCCACATACCTCACCAGTGAAGGGAAGATGACGTGCACCGTTTTGTCGTACGTGATTTCCAGCCCGTGCGGGGGAATCATCTGGCTGAATCCGATCTTGCGGCTCAGCCCTTCAAACCAGTCGCCGCTGCTTTGCTGTGCCTGCGCGGCGTTCATGCCCAACAGGGCGGCAGTCAGAATCAGGATTTTCTTCATAAGTCTGCTTGTTTGGTGAATAATCGTTTGTTCCATGTCCTTTGGTTCTCCTTCATTATATTATTGTCCGGGCGGGTACAGCAGCACCCGGTGTCCGGCTTTCAGTGTCACTTTCACGCGTTGCATCTTTTGGGTGACGTATTGCGACACGCCCCGTATCACGCCTTTCCCCAGGTCGGAGGCGATCTGCGCCCCGGCATCCGTCGAGATGTTGATGCTGCTGTTCATCGAGCCTCCCATGTTGGCGGCTATCTCGCGCAGGGCATCGTATTCCATCGAGTTCGGCACCGCTATGCCCTGCTGCCCGTCGGCATCATACACTTCCAGTTCCACGGGGATAACTGACCCGTCATGCTCCACGGTAGAGATGAGGATGTCCAGGCGTTCCCCCTGCATCCGTGTGCCGCCGGTCAGCACCGTCCCTTTCGGGATGAGCCGGTCGTCCACCGCCATCGGTTCCAGCAGGCGGATGCGGAGCGTCTGCCCGTCCGCCACGGTCTGGGTGCTGTGCACGCAGGCGGCGATGGTATTCCTGGCCGAAGCGAGCGTCTTTCCGACCGGCGTGTGGAACCCCGTGTTCCTTTCCCCGGCAAAGGCCGCCGCTCGCTCCAGGTCGTCTGACGGACGGGGAAGGGAGGATACCACCTGGTGCCGGACAGCCGTCACCGGCCTGGCCTCCGCCTTCCGCCTTTCCGTTGCCGGACGGACCTGTGCCGTCTGCCCTCCGTTGTAGCGGGCGGCCAGTTCATAGGATTTCTCCATCAGCGCCAGTTTCTCTTCCATCGAGTATTCCGGGGAAGCCTCCGGCTGCTGTGCCTGCCGCCGTTCCAGTTCCGCCACGCACTTCCGCAGTTCCTCCTTCTCCCGGTCATAGGCCGGCTCATAGAAGTTGTTCAGGGTGCGGTTCATGTCGCGGTAGGCGGCGGACGGCGAGCGGGCGGTTTCCTGCCCGGCTGTTTTCCGGGGCTTTTCCGGAGGCAGGTCGGGCAACCGCACCGTATCGGCCTGTTTCCGGTCCAGCAGCGAGGCCATCTCCCGGTAGGTGCTCCTGCGTTCCTTTTCTTTTTTCTCCATTTCCTCATGTTCGTAGGCGGCCACCTTGCTCTCCTGCATCCGGGAGTCTTCCGGCAGGGGAATTTCGGTGTTGAAGCCATTGCTTTGACCGGCCTTTGCCTGTTCCTTTTCCGAAGGGGACAGGGCCAGCCAGACGCACCCGGCGCAGAGGAGTACCAGGACGGGATAGACGATGTATCCGGCCCGCTTCCGTTTCTGTTCTTCAGTCAGCGGCTTGCCGCCTTCCTTGGGCGGAGGCAGCTTCAGCAGCGTCCTGAGTTTTCCGATGTTCATTTTCATGTCTGTTTTCCGCTTGTTCTTTTTCGTTCATTTTTTTGATTCCGTATGTGATGCCGATGGGGCGGATGTGCTCCACCTCCGGCCCGGGACCGTCCCTTTCCCCGAATCCCTGCAGGGCGGTGCCTACGGTGTAGACGCATCCGGCAAGAAAAGGCAGGAGCAGGGCCAGCAGGACGGCGGCCCGTTGCCTTTCCGTCAGCTTCCGGCAGGACATCCGCAGCCGGATGTCCGCCCGTTTCCAAAAGTTCCGCCGCCTGTTCATCGTTCCGCGCTTCTGAGGTCCCTGTTTTCCAGTATCACCAGATGTTCGATGATGAACCCGTTGGGGTTCGCGTCCGAGCGTGAGGTGTTCTGCAGCTCGCATCCGGTCACCAGCGAGCGTTCCGTCACGTTGCTCTCGCGGATAATCAGCTGGCGTGCGTAGGTCTTCACCCGGTAAGGGTACACGGAGAAGTCGCACGACACGCTGTCCACCTGGAGCACCTGGTTCACGTTGCCCGATATCAGGCGGTTGTAGTAGCCTTTCTCGGCGAAGTCCGTATAGTACCGGTAGGCGCTCCGGTCGGCGAGCTGCAGGGCACGGTTGATGTTGTGCTCGATGGCGTCCTTCTGCGGCGAGAGGCCGAAGAAAAGCTCGTGGAAGCGCCGTACATGCTCCCTGGCCTCTGCGGGACGGTTCTGGGAGAGGTCCTGCGAGAGGGCGAGCATCAGCGACTTCCCGCCGTCCAGCACGTAGATCTTTTCCCGCTGCTTCTCGGCGAAGCGGAACGAACTCCACAGGGCATAGCCGGTGACGAGCGTGCAGCAGCCGATGAACACGGCCAGCATCAGGCGGATGCGGCGGAAGCTTGTCTCAATATTGGTCAATGACTTGAATTCCATAATCTGTCTTTTCTTGGGTTATTTTCCCCGCAGCCTGCCTCCGACGTTGCCGAGCGCGGAGCCTGCGGCTCCTGCGGCTAGCCCGCCGCCTTTCACGGCGCTGCGGTTGATGTTGCGGTTGTAGTTCCCTCCTCCGCCTGCCTGCACGATCCATCCCGCCACGGTCGGCACGGTGAAGTAGCCGATGATGCCTATCAGCATGAAGATGATGTACACGGCATTGGAGTTGTCCACCGAATAGTCGGGGTTACTCTGCAGTTCCAGGATGTCATTCTGGAGCATCAGCACCTGTATCTTGGCAAGCATGCAGCTGAACAGGTCGCTCACGGGCAGCCAGAGATAGACGGATATGTACCGGGTGAACCATTGGGCGAGCGTGGACTGGAACCCGTCCCACACGGAGAAGGCGAAGGCCACGGGGCCGAGGATGGAGAGCACCACGAGGAAGAACGTCCTCACCGTGTCTATCAGCAGCGAGGCGGCGGCGAACAGCAGTTCCAGCAGGCTGCGGAATGCGTCCCGGATGTTCTTTTCGAGGTTGTACATCCCCACTTCCATGTACATGCCCATCCGCGTGGCGGCGTCCCCGACAGACCATCCCAGCTCGTCCAGCTGCCGGTCAAACTCCTCGTCGCTGACCAGGTAGGCGGTTTCGGGGTTGCGCAGCATGGCTTCCCGCTCCAGCTTGTCCTTCTGTTCCCGGTATTTCTCCATGTCCATCGTCTGTGTCTCCAGCATGGAGTGCGTCCCCTGCACGATAAGCCCCAGCGTGTTGTTCAGCGTGCCCAGCACCAGCGTCGGGAACAGCAGGATGCAGATGCCGATGGCGAAGGGGCGCAGCAGCGGGTACACGTCTATCGGTTCGGCCCGCGCCAGCGACTGCCATACACGGACGGCCACATAGAACAGGGCGCCCAGCCCGGCAAGCCCTTTCGACACGGCGAGCATGTCGCCGCACAGGGGCATCATCTCCTCATAGAGGCTTTCCAGCACGGTGTGCAGGTTGGTGAAGTCGATTGAAAGCAACGTCATGGGCTACCAGTATTTGGCGTCAGCTTTCCCATAGAGCCGCATCACGCGGTCCAGGTCGTTCTTCTTCCGGGCACGCAGGAAGCTGACGGCGATGTTGCGGTTCGTGTAATAGCCCACCAGATTCCGGTAGCGCCGCATGTTGCGGTAGCATCCGTCCACCACGTCCATGCGGTCCTTGTCCGTCATGGAGAGCGTGCTCACGTTGATCACCTGTTTCAGGTCCTGCAGCACGCCGTTGCTCTCTTCCAGCAGCTTCGTGTAGCCGAAGGCGATAGCGTCCAGTTCCTCCGGGGAGAAGTTCTCATCGTCCATCATCTTCCCGAAGTTCGTCACATAGATGTCCGACACTTCACCGGTCATCAGGATGATTTCCTGTACCTTGCGGGCGTCACGCACCAGGTTGTTCACGCTTTTCAGCGCATCGTAGTAGCGTTTGGCCTGCTCGTAGATCTTCACGGTCTCTGCAAAGCTCTCCGCCGTGTTCACGGCCGTCTTCGAGGTGTGGGCGATGTTCTCCGCCATGTTGATGATGCCTTGGGCAAGGTTCCCGGGATCGCTCACCACCCACTGCGCCTGAGCGGCGGACGTGCCGAGTGCCGCCGCCAGGCCGAATGCCAGGATTTTTCCGTTCCTCATGGCCGCACCTCCTTCCGCACATAGTCGCCTCCCGGCGAGAAGGTCAGCACGTCGGCAGCCTCGTTGTAGGCCACGTCAATGCGGTATCCGGTGTTGATGAAGAGGTTCCCGTCCTCTTCCACCAGCAGGTAGGTCTGCGGTCTCAAGCGGCGTGTCTTCCCGCTGCGGGCGAACACTGTCACCTTGTAGGAATCCCCTTCCCGGTAAACCAGCACGTCGGGTTTCCCTTCCACGCTTGTCCACGGCCCGCACAGCTTTTCCGTTTCCGGCCCCTTGATGTCCGCACATCCTTGCAGCATCAGGGCTGCCGCCCCCATGAGGCAGGCGGCCAACTTCGGCAGTTGTCTGTTCTTTTTCATGATTGTCTCTGTTTTTAGGGTTGTTTCTTTTCATCGCGTCTTTTTCCGGCAAGGCGGCGCACGGCAAGCTCCAGGTCGCCGTCCAGCCCGTCCGCCAGCCGTTGCAGTTCCAGCTTCTCGGATTCCTCCGTCGTGTACACCAGGTACTCTTCTTCGCTCACCTCCGTGGCGTACACGGCAGAGCGGGTGCCTCCCAGCCCGATCCATACCTCGCGGTAGGCGTTCCCCGGGCGGTTCGCCTGGTTGATGGAGAGGATCTGTCCCTTTTCCTTGTCCGTCAGCCCGAGCAGTTTCTGTATCTGGTCGAACTTGTTCATGTATTTCCGCTGGTCAAGCAGTATCTTGCAGTCGCTGTTGTTGATGATGGCTTCTTTCACGATGGGCGAACTGATAATGTCGTCCACTTCCTGGGTGACCACTACCGCTTCCCCGAAATATTTACGGACGGTCTTGAACAGATATTTTACATACTCGCTCATGTTCGCCGACATCAGGGCCTTCCAGCATTCCTCGATCAGTATCATTTTCCGGATACCTTTCAGTTTGCGCATCTTGCCGATGAAGGTTTCCATGATGATCAGTGTCACCACCGGCAGCAGCACCTTGTTTGAGGAAATGTTGTCTAGTTCGAAGACGATGAACCGTTTGTTCGTGAGGTCCAACTTCTGATCGGAATTCAGCAGGAAGTCATAGTCGCCTCCCCGGTAAAAGGGTTCCAGCACGTTCAGGAAACCGTCGATGTCGAAGTCCTTTTCACGTACCTTCTTCTCTTCCATCATCCGGCGGTAATCGTCGCGTACGAACTCGTAGAAACCGTTGAAGTCGGGCCTCAGGCTCCGGTCCTGCGTGATTTTCCGGATATAAGCGTTCACCGCGCCGGACAGGGCGACCTCTTCCGAACGCCTCGGCGCCTCGTCCTCCCGTTTCCAGAGGGTCAGTATCAGCGTCTTGATGCTTTCGCGCTTCTCCACGTCGAACTCCCCGGAATCGGTGTAGAAAGGGTTGAAGGCAATCGGGTTGTCTTCCTCATAGGTCAGGTAGATGCCGTCCTCGCCCTTCGTGCGGCGGTTGATCAGCCTGCACAGCCCCTGGTAGCTGTTCCCGATGTCCACCAGCAGGATATGGGTGTTCTGTTCATAATACTGCCTCACCAGGTGGTTGGTGAAGAACGATTTCCCGCTTCCGGACGGGCCGAGTACGAACTTGTTGCGGTTGGTGATGATGCCCCGCCTCATCGGTTCGTCGCTGAGGTCCACGTGCACGGGTATCCCGCTTTGGCGGTCCGCCATACGGATGCCGAACGGGCTGGGTGAACTGCGGTAGTTCGTCTCTTCCTGGAACAGGCATACCGCCTGCTCCAGGAAGGTGTGGAAGCTTTCCTCGGCAGGAAAGTCGCCCGCATTGCCGGGGATGCCCGCCCAGTACAGCACCGGTACGTCAACCGTGTTGTGGCGGGGCGTGCATTCCATCATGGCCAGCTGGCTTCCCGTATCGTTCTTGACACGCCGCAGGCTTTCCCCGTCCTCCGCCCAGGCGAGCACGTTGCAGTGGCAGCGCACGGGCAGCAGGCCTTTCGTGTGGGCCTCGTCCAGGTACATTTCCACCCATTCCCGGTTTACTGCGTTGCTGCGGCTGTACCGGGAGAGGGAGAGCATGTTCCGGGCGGTCTTCTCCATGTCCTGCAACACCGTCCGCGCATCGTCGATGAAGACATACTGCGAATAGATGTGGTTGCAGGGGAGCAGCAGCCCTACGGGGGCGGCGAACGAGAGGCGGCAGTCGCTGCGGTCCGTGGACATCCGCCCGTAGCGCATGTCGGTGCCCACCTTGCCGGGGAGGTCGTCCGCCGCGGAGAGGGTGTGCAGGCACAAACGCTTGTCTCCGATGCGCATCCGGTCCGGCTCCAGGCAGATGTCTTCCAGCACCGTCTGTCCGCCTTCCGGGGAAAGGGACAGGTAGCGTTCCACCAGCCCCGGACGTTCTTCCGTACCCGTGATTTCTTCCGGCGGCAGGCGGCGCAGGCGCACATGCCCCGAGTCGTTGACAATCCGTTCGAACTGTTCCACCGTTTCCATGAAACGGGAGGCGGCCTCCTTGTCCGTCACTTCCTTGGGCAAGATATGCCCCCGGCACAGGGTGCTGAAGTCGCTGTTCCGGCGGCTCCGTTCCCGCACGGTCTTGGTCACGTAGAGGTAGCAGCGGTGGTTCAGATAGGGACGCTCGTTGAAGTGGCGTTCATAACTCCGGGCCAGGAAGCTCATCTCCCTGCCTTCCCAGTCCGGCCGGTAGCTCTCTTCCGTGAACCAGTCCTGCTTGCACACGATGGAATAGTCGGGCAGCACCCGGATGGCCTTCACCCACACGGAGTGGATGGCTTCGTATTCCCCCGCCGCCACGGTGTACACCTCGGGCAGCGTCACCTCGAAGGCGACCGTCAGGTCCGCGTCCTTCGACACGATGCAGCCGTGCTCCACGGCAAGCAGGGGGAATTTCCGTTCCAGTGTCTCGGCTTTCAGTATGTTTCTCATGGCTTTCTTTCAGAATTTAACACTCGGAATATCTTTCTGCGCCGGATCAGGTAGCACGGGTGGCGCTTTTCCGCCAGCATCTTCATCAGCCCGTGTTCGCCGAACCGCGCGTTCAGCCGGAACACGCCCCAGGCCAGCAGGCTGCCGGCAAAGATGCCGCCCAGGATGCAGGTCCATTGCCCCGCACCGGCGAGGTACAGGACGACCACCGCCAGCAGCACGGCGGCGAGCCCGCCCGCCAGGATGAAGAGGTACATGGCGGTCAGCCCCTTGAACTCCACCAGTTTCCCCACGCCTTTGTTCACGTCGTACTCCATAGGCTCAGAGGAAGAAGGAACGCAGGATGGTGGCGGCCACAATCAGGAAAATGCAGGCGAAGAACCAGCTCGCGGCGGTCTTCGACGTGTCGGGGTCCCCGCTGGAAAACTTTCCGTAGGTTTTGATGCCGCCCACCAGACCGAGTACGGCGCCGATGGCGTAACACAGTTTCGTCGCCGGGTCAAAATAGCTGGTCATGAGGCTGGTGGCCTCGTTGATGCCTGCAAGTCCCTCGCCCTGGGCGAAAGCCCCTGCTGTCACTAACACGCTCAATGCGGTAAAAAGGATTCTTTTTCTCATGCTTGAATCGTTTTTGGGGTTACACAATTGATTTCGGTGCAAATATAGAGGCGGAGAATGTGGCATGGTACAGGCGTTTCATCACATGGCGACAGATGTCTTCAGGTGTCAGCCCCAAAAATGATTCAGCATCCTTTATGCTTTATTTTAGCTATCAGAAACCATGCTACATGTAACATTATAAATGCCCCGTTCGGATTTCCAATCCAGGGTTTTGCAGTGTAAGATAAAAAGCATACCTTTGCATCGCTAGAATCCGCCACGCTTCCCGCAGACCAGCGTACCAGGGCGGAACTTTTTGTTTAAGGGCTGTCTGTTCTCTATCAGAAAAATAATGCCATAGGCAATGGAACGGGTTGAAAACAACGCAGTTTCAGCAATTTTGCCAGACAGGAGTTGTGCATTTGCCTGAATTTTAATAGTTTTGTATTTCAAAAATGAATTTGTATGGAAAATAAAAGCAAATATATAGGCTGGTTTCAGGTACGGAGGATGTGGGGAAGGCTTGACCTGCAATGGGAAGGCATACATGATGATGTGAATATCCTTGTCGGTATCAACGGCTGTGGAAAGACGACCCTGCTCAACCTGATGTCGGATTACTATACCGGACAGAAAATAAAGAAAGGGATTGCCGAATCCGTCAGCGGCACAGCCATTGGCAGTCCGGTCACATACATCCGTTCATTTGATGTGCCTGCCAACGCGAAGAAAAAGACGGAAAGCATGTTGCTTCAGGAACTCAAACACGTCATCAACCAGAACGGGGAAGGCACTTCGTTTTTCGATTACCGGATGAAGATGTTGAACTATCCGGACAAGGCGGAAATGATTCAGAAACGGATCGACACTTTTTTCAAATTGGTCAATACCTTATTTAAAGAAACAGGCAAAGAAATTACAATAGACCCGCAAAGTAATGCCTTGGTCTTTTCGATCCGGGGAACGGGAGGAAAACTCGTGACGAAAGAGGGTGAAAATATAGTCGATTCTGAAGGGAACGTGATTTATGTTTCGGATGAGAAAATCCAACTGGACCAGCTTTCTTCCGGCGAAAAACAGATGCTGCTGATTCTGACCACCGTTTTCCTTCAGGAAGAGAAACCGAATGTATTGTTGATGGACGAGCCGGAAATCTCCCTGCACATCAGCTGGCAGGACCGTCTGATCGAATGGATACGGCAATTGAATCCGTATTGCCAGGTGATACTGACCACCCATTCCCCGAATATCTTTGCCAATGGCTGGGAGGACAAGATTGTGTTCATTCAAGATTTGGAGCGGCCATGATGGAAGCGGACAAGCGTGACTTTTATGCCAAAGCGGCAAAAGGGCTGGCGGCATCCGCCAGGCTCTACAACGTAGATGCCGTGGTTCATGTGGAAGACACGGACGACATCTGGTTCTGGCAGCAGTGTCTTTCCCAATACCGCACGGGACATTACAAGTTCATGCGGGCAACGACCAATGAGAAAGGCACTTCCACGACCGGATGTACGCAATGCTTGAAGTACAAGGATTTTCTGTCACGACGGTTCTTCATCTGCATAGACAGTGACCTCCGTTATCTTTCCGGTGAGGACTTGCGGGCGGAAAAGGGTATCCTGCAGACCTATACTTATTCTTGGGAAAACCATTGTGCGTTTGCCGGCAAATTGCAGCAAGCCTTTGATGAGGTGGAAGGAAGAAAACCATTTGACTTCCGCTCTTTTCTGGAAGGATATTCCCGGATCGTGTACGAGCCTTTTCTGTTGATGCTGCATCAGGAAAGGGAGAATCATCCCCGTTTCAAACGGGGCGATTTTCACCGGTGTGTCGCGCTTCAATACCGGCAAGGGGATGAACTGGGCAACGGCGCGGCTTTCCTGAAGCGCCTGCAAGAAAATCTGGCTGCTGAAACGGTGGACATGGCTGCGCAATACGGGTTTGACGTTGGAGTGGAGAGGGGCCGCTATGAAGCTTTGGGACTGCGGGAAACGAATGCATACCTGTATGTCCGTGGCCATGACCTCTACAATGCATTGGTGTCCATCGGGAAAAAACTGTGTGAAAATACCGGGGTAGATTTTGAACAGAATGTCATGAGGTCGGCTCTGGCTTTTGGGCAATACGATGAAATTACCCGCATCAGGACAGATATCGGGAAATTGCAGGAACTGCCCTTGTGACAGGAAGAGTAACAACGCCCGGCACAGACCAGACCCTCATTACAGGTATGAAGCGGCTGTGCCGGACGTTTTTTATTTGATTCTTTAGTTCCTATGTTTGTAATGTGCTAGCAAAATAGCATAAAGCCAAGAGAATTATTAAATTTGTAAATGAAAGAAATAACTTAATAAAACCTATGACTTTATGCGTAA